>JBKOWB010000101.1:0-9906 GCA_046724195.1 Actinomycetota bacterium | reverse complement strand
CCCTTGGACATCGCGCAGCTGGGCCGGGCGCTCTTTCTTGGCGCCGGAGTGGTGCGTTCCACGGAGCGCGGCGGGCGGCGCTTCCTGTTCCGTGCTTCCGGTTCGGCGGGGGCGCGTTTCCCGCTGGAGGTGTACGCGAGCACGCGCGGCGTCGCGGGACTCCCGGACGCCGTGTACTGGTACGACGCGCTACGGCATGCCCTCGTCCGGGTCGGGCCGGCCGCCATCGGCTCGGCCACGACGCTGGTGGTGGCGGGCGTGCCGTGGCGGACCGGCTGGCGCTACGCCGAGCGCGGGTGGCGGCACCTCTACTGGGACGCCGGGACGTTGCTGTCCCAGCTGTCGGCAGCGGCCGCGAGCGCCGGTCTCGCGCCACAGCTGCGCTCGCTCTTCCCGGACGCCGCCGTGCGGGAGCTGGTCGGCGCGGACGGCGTGCACGAATACCCGCTGGCCCTGCTGTCCCTCGGCGACGGCGAGCCGGCGATCGGGTCGACCGGGCCGGCGGCGCCCGGTGAGCTGCCGCCGGTCGAGCTGCCGTTGTGTACGGCCGCGCAGCGCGCCGGCGAACGGGACGTGATCGGTGCGCCCTGGCCCTCGGAGCACGACCCGGCAGCGCTGCCGGACGTCCCGCCGTCGGACTCGCTCGACCAGGTCGTGCTGCGTCGCGGCTCGCAGCGGCTCATGGACAGGTCACGGACGCTGCCCCGACATCTGCTCGAGTGGCCCATGGCCGCGGCCCTGCGCGGCGTACGGGTCCCGCACTGGGTCGCGGTGCACGGCGTCGACGGCGTGGAACCGGGCCTCTACCGGTGGCCCGACCTCTCGACACCGGTGCGGTCGGGCCGGCTACGTGAGGAACTGGAGAGGGTCTGCCTGGACCAGGCGCTCGCCGCCGACGCAGCGTACGTCGTCATCGCGGCGTCGCCGTTGTCGACGCTCGACAATCGCAGCTACCGGGATGCCCAGCTCGCGGCCGGCCTGGTCGAGGGCCGGCTGCACCTGGCGGCGTACGCCCTGGGCGCGAGCGCCAGCGGGATGACGTTCCTCGACTCGGAGGTACCCAGCCTGCTCGGTGAGCCGGACGAACTCGCGACGCTGCTGTTCACGTGCGTCGGCGTTCCGCAGTATTCGTCGCGCGCCGGCGGCGGACCGGGTGCGCCGGTCGAATTCCGGATGGTCGAGCCCCGCCTCGGCGGATCGTAAAGCGGACTGCTACACGAATAGGGGCGCGATGTCGCGCCGCGCCGCCAGCTCGGCCATCTCCTCGTCCGACGGCCGCCGCTCGAAGTGCTCCGCCGCGTCGAGCAGCCGTGGCAGGATCTCGACGTCCCCGCTGGTCAGCAGGAACGCCTGCGGCCGGCCGAGGACCCAGTGCACCGCCAGGTCGATGTCCGGCTGGTCACGCAGCGGCTCGTACCAGGTCGAGGCGGTCTTCGCGCGGCCCTCCCAACGGCGCCAAGCGAGGCTCTTGATCGTCTGCAGCGCGACGTTGCGCTCGGCGCATACCGCGGCGACCGCTTCGAACGTCTCCGCGTAGCGCGGGTCCTGCATCTGGACATAGTTGTACGGCAGCAGGACGGAGTCGAACGGGAAGCGCTCCAGGCTGCGCCGGTGCATCTCGGGCACCGACAGGCCGTGCCCGGTGACACCGATGAACCGTACGAGGCCCTCGTCGCGTGCCTCGATCGCCGCCTCGAGAGCGCCGTTCGGGCCCAAGGCGGTCTCCCAGTCGATGACGTCGACCAGGTTGTGCAACTGGATCGAGTCGACCCGGTCCACCCCGAGGCGGTCCAGAGACCGGCGGATCTCCTCGCGCGCCCCGCGATAGGTCCGCTCGCCGGTCTTCGTGGCCACGAAGAACGTTCCGGGATGGCGCCGCAGCCAGGTCGCGATCCGCAGCTCCGCGTCCCCATAGCTCGCGGCTACGTCGATGTGGTTGACGCCGTGCTCGAGCACCAGCTCGAGCGCGCGTTCCGAGTCGTTAAGGGAGACGCTGCCGAGCGCGGCGGCGCCGAAGATCACCCGGCTCGAGTCATGGCCTGTCGCACCGAACGACGCCCGCTCAATCATGTCCGCAGCTTACGCCCGCGGGCGTGTACCGCGGTCGCGCCAGGCGACTCGATAGGCTTGACCGATGAGCGTCGTCGACGAGATCGGCCGCAGCAGATACGTCAGCCTCACCACGTACCGCAAGGACGGCACCGCGGTGGCCACGCCGGTCTGGCACGTCATGAACGGCGGTGAACTGGTCGTCGTGTCCGAGGTCGAGACGGGGAAGGTCAAGCGGATCCGCAACAACGGGAACGTCGTGGTCACGGTCTGCGGTTTGCGCGGCCAGATCGCGCCGGGTGCGCCGAGTGCTCAGGGTACGGCCCGTCTGCTCGACCAGGCGGGTACGGAGGCCGGCCGGAGGCTCCTGGCCCGTAAGTACGTCATGTCGCGGATCGGCAACTGGTTCACCAGGATCCTGCATCTGCACCGGCGCCCGTTGATCGGGATCGCCGTGACGTTCTAAGACGCCGCCGCGACGCCGACGCCGCTCCTCCTGTCCCTTCTGGCCCCTGCTCGCTCATGACAGGACCGGGAACAGGTCGGTCGTGCGTCGGCCGGTCGCCGCCTCGATGAAGTCGACCGACGGCGCCATCTGTGCGAGTATCGCCGCGGTGTGCGTCAGACCCTCGACGGGCACCTCCGCAGGCTCGCCCAGCGCGCGTTGCAGGTCGAGCAGGTGCACCGTCGCCTCCAGGATGCCGATGCTGACGGCCTCGTCGAGGCGCAGCATCGCCTGCCCGAAGTAGTCGACGACGACGGGACCGAGCTGGCGCGCCCTGGCGATCGCACGCGGTCCGGTACCGGCGAACTGCTCGACCATCTGCGCCGTGCTGTACCTGGCCGAGCTCTCGCGGGCATCGGCCGCGACCTTGTCCCGCGTGCTGTGGGCGATCCCGTCCGGGGCGTTGAAGTCTGCAGGAGCGCGGCGGCCGTCGCGTGTGTCGGTTCGATGTCCCGTACCCGGTCGATCAGCATCGAAAGCCCGATGGGCCACCACGCGGCGTGCGCGTACAGGCTCCGTACGTTCCAGTCGCCGAGCCGGGTCGGCCGGCTCCACTGGTCGCCGGCCATCGCCTGTCCGTGTCCGGCCCAGATCGACCAGAGCGCGTCGAGTGTGGTGAGGCGATCATCGATCGTCATTGCCCGACTGTACCGGCGCCGCCGACAGCCCTCGTCAGCTGCCGGGGGTGGCGAGGTATTGGTCCACGAGTTTCGGCGGGGCGCATGCCAACCAGCCATCGATAAGCGCGTCCCGCAGCGCCGTCTTGGAGACCTTCCGCAGCTGAATGAGTACGGCGGAATACCCGTCGAAATGCGGGATCGTGAAGAAAGCGTCGGGCTGCGCGGTCAGTACCGCCTCCTTCTCGCCGAGGTCCTCGACCCGTACCGCCAGAATAGGTCCGTCTGGCGGCGTCTGGTCGCCGAACCGCTTGACGTCCGCTTTACTGAAGGGTCGCTCCCACGCGAATCCCTTACCGGCAACCGACCACGTTCGATGGCCGTGACGTTCACCTTCAGCCACCTCGGGCAGTTCCAAGGCGATCTGGGCCGCGTCGTCGAGGGTCGCCACGTCCGTACCGTACTGCAATCGGTCGCTCGCGCTAGCAGTAAGTGACGCCGGAGCCCGGCTCCGTCCAGGAGCAGGTGTCGTATACCCGTCCGGACGCGGACCGCAGCGTGGCCGTGTCCTTGTCGTTGTTCCAGATGTAGTTGCCAGAGTTCCAGTACAGGTGAGCGCTATCCGGCCGGCCGTTCGTCCCCTTGCCGGTGTGGACATAGACGGTCTTGCCGGGCCCGAAGGTGTGGCTCGGGAAGGTGTACGTGTGGCCCGCGGCATCCTTGATCGTCCACTTGAGCAGGTTGACCGAGGTCGTGGACTTGTTGGAACGCCGAAGGACACCGATCACGCAAACCGGCAGAGAGGTACGGCCGTGTGGCGTCGCGGGCGTCCGATCGGCGTTCACGCACCGAACGAGTATCGGTGCATGGCGTACAAAGATCGCGGAGGTCAAGGAGTCCGTTGTGGACGGGTCATCCGGTTGAGTGCCGTCGCGATCTCGGCCACGGCCACGTGCGCGGCGTCGAAGATAGCCAGCTTGCGGGCGAAGTTGTGGTTGACGCCCTGATGCCGTACCGACACGACCGGGACGCCGGCGGCCATGAGCGCCGCCGCGTACCGTTCGCCCTCGTCGCGGAGGACGTCCAACTCGGCGGTGATGACCACTGCGGGCGGCAGGCCGGCGAGGTCCGCCCGGAACGGGTCGACGTCCGGGTCGGAACGGTCAACGGAGCTCGGCGCGAACGCGTCCCAGAAGAATCGCATCTCATCGCGGTCGAGGCCATAGTCGTCGAGTTCCGGGTACGCCATTGCCGGGTCGAGGGCGGGGCAGATCAGGACCTGCGCCGCCAACGGGCGCCCGGCGTCGCGCTGCCGGCGGGCCACCACCGCCGCGAGATGGCCGCCCGCCGAGTCGCCGGCGACCGCGATGGTGGCCGCGCCATTGCGGCGCAACCAACCGAGGGCGGTTTCGACGTCATCGAGCGCGGCCGGAAAGGGGGATTCCGGCGCGCGGCGGTAGTCCACGGCCAGGACCGCCCATCGCGCGGTCTTGGCGAGATGCCGGCAAAGGCCGTCGTGGGTGTCGAGATCGCCCATCACCCAGCCGCCACCGTGGGCGAACAACAGGACGGGTAGGTCGTCGCCGTCGCGGTAGAACCGGGCGGGCACCCCGTCCGCGTCCACGTCGACGACCTGGCGAAGGGGCGGCCCGTTCCCGACCTCGACGGGCGCGGCCTCGACCATGCTCGCCCGTACCGCGGCAAGATCGTGGATCGTCAACGGCGCGCGCACCTGCGCGCCCAGCGCGGCGCGGGCTTGCGGATGCAGCCTTGCGAGATCCATCGGGGATCGAGACTACAAGTGCGCGACGATCTTCGCCCCGCTACATTTCGAGCATGACCGAGCGCCTGCCCGAGCTGCCCGAGAACTGGGAACGCTGCCTCGCTGTGGTGGCCCATCCCGATGACATCGAGTACGGCGCGGCGTCCGCCGTGGCCCGTTGGACGGCGCAGGGAAAGCAGGTCACGTACCTGCTGGCATGCCGCGGCGAGGCCGGCATCGACGGCCTCCATCCCGACAAGGCGGCACCGCTGCGCGAGGCCGAAGAGCTGGCCGGGGCTCGCGAGGTCGGGGTCGAGGTGGTGGAATTCCTCGATCACCGGGACGGGATCATCGAGTACGGGGCGCCGTTGCGCCGCGACATCGTCCGGTCGATCCGGCGGCACCGACCCGAGGTCATCATCTCGGGGTCCTTCGAGGTACGCGGCGTCTTCGGCATGACCAACCAGGCCGACCACCGCGCCGTCGGGCTCGCCGCCCTCGACGCCGCACGCGACGCGGGCAACCGCTGGATCTTCCCCGAACTCGCCGACGAGGGCCTGGAGCCGTGGGGCGGCGTGCGGTACGCCTGCTTCGCCGGTGCGGCAAACCCCACCCACGGCGTCGACATCACGGGCGAGCCGCTGCGGCGGGGGATCGCCTCGCTGGCCGCGCACGCCGATTACACCAAGGGGTTGGGCGGGGCCGGGCCGGAGCCGGGGCCGTTTCTGACCTGGGCGGCGCGCAATGCCGGACCCGCGCTCGGCGTCGAGGCGGCGGTCCTGTTCGACGTGCACAGCCTGAGCTTCGAGGGGCCGCCGCCATGGCTCTGAGCTCGGGATCCGGAGCCAGGCCGACGTAGGGTTGCGCCTGGGAGGCGGGATGGTCGGAAGGAACGAGGTCGATGCGGCGCGCCGGCGCATCGCCGGGCGGATCCGGCGTACCCCGGTCCTCCGGGCCGACGGCCCGGTCTGGTTCAAGCTCGAGTTCCTGCAGCACGCCGGGTCCTTCAAGACCCGCGGGATGGTCAACCAGATCCTCGCCGGAGCCCAGGGCGGCGCCCTCCCGGCGGCCGGCATCATCGCCGCTTCCGGCGGCAACGCGGGCCTTGCGGCCGCCTACGCGGCGCGCGAGCTGAGCGTCCCAGCCGAGGTCTTCGTTCCGGTCACGGCCCCGCCGGTCAAGGTGGCGAAGCTCGCAAAGCTGGGCGCGCGGGTGGTCCAGGTCGGCAACGAGTACGCGGAGGCGTACGCGGCCGCGGTTGTGCACGCCGACCTGACCGGCGCGTTGTTCTGCCACGCTTACGACGACCCGAACATGGTGGCCGGCAACGGCACGCTCGGCCTCGAGCTGCTCGAACAGATCCCGGACGGCTTCGATACGGTCCTGGTCGCGGTCGGCGGGGGCGGTCTGATCGCCGGCGTGACGGCGGCCCTTGGCGAGCACGCGCGAGTGGTCGCGGTCGAGCCGGTCACCTGCGCCGCTCTGCACGAGGCGATGGCCGCTGGCGAGCCCGTCGACGTTCCGGTCTCCGGCGTGGCCGCGGACTCGCTGGGTGCGCGCCGGGTCGGGCGGATCGGGTACGAGGTGACCATGGCCGCCGGCGTCGCGAGCGTGCTGGTCGACGACCGGGCGATCGTCGAAGCCCGCCGCCAGCTCTGGGAGGACTACCGCATCGTCGTCGAGCACGGCGGCGCAACCGCGCAGGCCGCATTGACGTCGGGTGCCTACGTTCCGGCCGGCGGCGAGCGTGTCGTGGTGCTGCTCTGTGGGGCGAACACCGACCCGGCGGACCTGACCTAGGCCCCGGCCGCGTCCGGCTTGTGACACTCGACTCCATCTCTGTGCATGGATGCGTCAACATCACGGGCGTATGGTCTATCCGGTACTTGAATTGTCAAGTGCAAGGGAGAGCAGTCATGTCCGCTGGGATCCGGACGCGGGTGACCGTCCCGCTGAAGTTCGCCGACGGGTACTCGACCACGGCGGACGTCGTCACGTTCACCGGTCTGGCTGACGGCAAGGAGCACCTCGCGCTGGCCCTCGGTGACGTCCGGAACGTGAAGGTCCCGCTGGTCCGGGCACACTCCGAGTGCCTCACCGGCGACGTGTTCGGCAGCCTGCGCTGCGACTGCGGGCCCCAGTTGCGTGAGGCGGTCGAGCGGATCGCGAACGTCGGCGGCTACCTGCTCTACCTGCGCCAGGAAGGCCGCGGCATCGGCCTGTACGCGAAGCTGGACGCGTACGCGTTGCAAGATGTCGGCCTGGACACCTATGCGGCGAACCGGGCGCTCGGGCACGCCGACGACGAGCGGGACTACACCGCCGCGGCGCAGATGCTGACCACACTGGGCGCTTCGGTGGTGGACTTGTTGACGAACAATCCGGACAAGCCAGCGCAACTGCGCTCTTTGGGCATCGACGTGCGTTCCGTGCTGCCGACGAAGGTGCACGCGTCCCACGCCAACGTGCGATACCTGCAGGCGAAGGTGTCGCACACCGCGCACACGATCGATCTGCCGCTGGCTGTCTGAGAGTCCGCCGGCTCTTATTGACCGGTCAAGCCCGGCAGATCATCTCGCCGTGGAGGATCGACAGCCAGCCGTCCGGGTCGGCCGCCCAGCGCCTCCACGCGTCCGAGATCCGGTGCAGGTCCTCGGTTGTGGCCGCACCGGTCGCGACCGCCGTACGGGCCATGTCGGACACCAAGACCCGTTCCGCCCATATGTTCCCCCACCAGGCGCGGTCGTGCGGGTTGGCGAAGCACCATGTGCTCGACGTCGCCGTCACGTCATCGAAGCCGGCCGCGTGCGCCCAGGAGAGCAGCCGGCGTCCCGCATCCGGCTCGCCGCCGTTGCCGCGGGCCACACGCTCGTACAGATCCAGCCACTCCGCCAGCTCCGGCGCCGCTGGGAACCAGGTGAACGCCGCGTAGTCGCTGTCGCGTACCGCGACGACGCCGCCAGGTTTTGCGACCCGTCGCATCTCGCGCAGGGCGCCCACCGGGTCGTCGAGGTGCTGCAGCACCTGGTGCGCGTGTACGACGTCGAAGCCGCCGTCGGGGAGGGCTAGCGCGTGCACGTCGCCGACCACGAAGTCGACCGTGGTGAGGCCGCGGCGGGCGATCTCGGCGCGCGCGATGTCCAGGGCGGCGTCCGTGACCTCCAGCGCGGTGACCCGGCCTGGCGCGACGAGGGCCGCGAGGTCCGCCGTGATCGTGCCGGGCCCACACCCGACGTCCAGGACGGTCTGCCCGGAAGACAGGTACGGCAGGAGGTACGCGGCCGAATTCTCCGCGGTACGCCAGCGGTGCGAGCGCAGAACCGATTCGTGATGCCCGTGGGTGTAGACAGCAGCCATGCTCCCAGGCTTACCGCGCCGTCCCGTATTTCAGGAGAGCATTCCCAACATGAGAGAAGCTACCCAGCCGGTCCCGGTTGCGGTGGGCACCAGGCCGTACTTTTGAGCGCATGAGGATCGGCATCGTAGGCGCGACAGGACAGGTCGGCGGCGTCATGCGTCGCGTCCTGGCCGAGCGCCGGTTCCCCGTTGACCAGCTCCGGCTCTTCGCCTCCGCCCGCTCGGCCGGGCGCACCCTGCCGTGGCGAGACGGCGAAGTCACCGTCGAGGACGCCGCGACGGCCGACTACCGCGGCCTCGACATCGTCCTGTTCTCGGCGGGCAAGGCCAGTTCCATCCAGTACGCGCCGCGCGTCGCGGAGGCCGGCGCGGTGGTCATCGACAACTCGTCGGCCTGGCGGATGGACCCCGACGTCCCGCTCGTGGTGGCGGAGGTGAACGCCGACGCCGCCCGTCACCGCCCCCGAGGCATCATCGCCAACCCGAACTGCACGACCATGGCGGCGATGCCGGTGCTGCGCCCGCTGCACGACGACGCCGAGCTGGTGGCGATGGTCGCTACCACGTACCAGGCCGTGTCCGGCGCTGGCCTGGCCGGCGTCTCCGAGCTCGACGAGCAGGTCAAGAAGGTGGCCGACCGGGCCAGCGAGCTCACCCACGACGGTGGCGCGGTCGAGTTCCCCGCGCCGCGGACGTTCGCCCGCCCGATCGCGTTCAACGTCCTGCCGCTGGCCGGATCGATCGTCGAGGACGGCAGTGCCGAGACGGACGAGGAACAGAAGCTGCGCAACGAGAGCCGCAAGATCCTGGGCATCCCGCACCTCAAGGTTTCCGGTACCTGTGTCCGCGTTCCCGTCTTCACGGGCCACTCGCTGCAGGTGAACGCGCGCTTCGCCCGGCCCATCACGCCGGATCGGGCGCGCGAGGTGCTCGCCAGCGCGCCCGGAGTGGAACTGTCCGACATTCCCACCCCGCTGCAGGCGGCCGGCCGCGATCCCTCGTACGTCGGGCGGATCCGCGCCGATGAGACCGTCGAGAACGGCTTGGCGTTCTTCGTCTCCAACGACAATCTGCGCAAGGGCGCCGCTCTCAATGCGGTCCAGATCGCCGAGCTCATCGTCGCCGAATCGCGCTGACCTCGGCGCTCCACAATGGACCTCCAGGGCTTTTGCACAGATCGGTAGCGCATGGCCGATTTGAGGTGCACAGTGATTGCATGAACGACAGTGGGCCTGGCGGGGGCGGCTATTTCTGGTGCCTCCGCCACAACCGGGTCGAGACCGGCGACGACATGTGTCCCGCGCAGTACCGGCTCGGTCCGTACGCCACGGCTGACGATGCCGCGCGAGCGCTCGAGACGGTCAAGAAGCGCAACGCGGAGTGGGACGCCGAGGATGCCCGCTGGACGGGGGAGGAAAGCTAGTCCGGCGCCGCACGAGCGGAGCGAGGGGCGGATGGTCGGCGCCTGATAGGACTGACCCGTGCCGATCACAAGGGTCTGGGCGCCGCGCATCGACTTCTCGGTCATCCGCCGCGAGCTCGATCTGCCCACCGAGTTTCCGCCCGACGCGCTGCGCGAGGCGGAGGAGGCCGCGAGGGCCACGCCGATGCCCGGG
>JBKOWB010000326.1:0-14068 GCA_046724195.1 Actinomycetota bacterium | reverse complement strand
GGGCCACAGCTCGACCCGCGAAGTTGCGATCACTCGACGACGTCTGACAACCACTTGCGGTAGTGGGTCGCGAACGGCTCCGTACCGTCGGCAAGCTCCACCAGCTTCTGCCGCGCCGCTGCCTGGGCCTCGTCCACCACGTACGGCGGATAGCCGAACATACGCCGGTGCTCCTCGAACTCGTCCTCGTCGCGCAGCTCCACGAGGCCGGATTCACGGCGGCGGACCACGTCGAGGTCCAGGTCGACGATATGCACCGTGTCGTCTTCCCAGCGCGCCGGCGTGGTGATGTCGCAATAGACCTCGCTGGTCCGCGGCGGCGGATTGAACATCCCCGTCCACCAGGCGCTGTGCGGGATGAGCAGCACAAAAGGGATTTGCTCGATCGACGGCCGGCCATGATAGACGGATGCGGTGCCGCGGTTCACCCCGACCCAGGTGCCGAGGTCGTCCTCGCTGAGGCGACGTGCCGGATAGTCGCGATGAGCGGATCCGTCATACTTTGTGTAGACCACCCGGACCATCTCGCTCGGCATGGCAAGAACCCTAACGGTGCGACGATTTCGTCAGTGGCTGCGGGTACGGTCTTCGACGTGACCGTCCGCACCACGCCTTCAGCCGCTCAGCTTCTCGTCGCCGCAGTTGGAGCGGTCCCGGGCGGCACGTCCCGACCCGGCCAGGAAGCGATGGCCGCGGCCATCGAAAAGGCCATCGAAGACCGCGAGCATCTGCTGGTTCAGGCCGGCACGGGTACGGGCAAGTCGCTGGCGTATCTCACGCCGGCGTTGCTGGTCGACGGCCCGGTCGTGGTGTCGACGGCGACACTCGCGCTACAGAACCAGCTTGTCGAGCACGACCTGCCCCGGCTCGCCGACGCGGTCGAGCCGGTGCTCGGTCGCCGGCCGACATTCGCTGTGCTCAAGGGGCGGCACCACTACCTGTGCATCGCCAAGATGGAGCACGCCGACGAGGAACCGACCGACACGCTCTTCGACGACGCGCCGCCCCGGGCGACGCAGTGGCTGGGCGAGGCGGGCAAGCTCGGCAAGCAGATCCAGCGGCTGCACGACTGGGCCGAGAAGACCACGACCGGCGACCGTGACGAGCTCGACCCCGGCGTCGATGACACCGCATGGCGGCAGGTCTCCATGCGGGCCCGCGATTGCATCGGCGCGGCTCGCTGCCCGTTCGGCGCTGAGTGCTTCGCGGAGGCCTCCCGCACCCGTGCCCGCGAGGCGGACATCGTGGTCACCAACCACAGCCTCCTCGCGGTCGACATGCTTAGCGATCGCGCAATCGTCCCGCCGCACAAGGTGCTCGTCGTCGATGAGGCACACGAGCTGGCCGACCGCGTCTCGTCGGCAGCGCAGGCGGAACTGACGCCGGACGCGGTCGAGCGATCGGCCAAGCGCGCCCGCCCGCTGATCTCGCCGGCCGCCGCCGAGTCGCTCGCCGAGGCGGCCGACGCGCTCACGGTGGGGCTCGCCGACGCGCCGGTCGGGCGGCTGACCACCGGCTTGCCGCCGCTGCTGGCCCAGGCCGTAATCCTGCTCGACTCCGCCACCCGCGCCGGGCTCGAGTCGATCGGCGACATCAAGAGCGACGACCCCGATCCGGTACGCAAGCAGCAAGCCAAGGCGGCGCTCGATGAACTGTCGACGACGGCGCAGCGGCTGCTCGAGGCGTCGGACCACGACGTCGCCTGGGTCGAGAAGTCGGACATGGGCAGCGGGCGGCGGGCCGTGGTCGTGGCGCCGCTGTCGGTGGCCGGCACGCTGGCCAACCATCTGTACGACGAACGCACGGTCGTCGCCACGTCGGCGACGCTTGCGTTGGGCGGCCGCTTCGACACCGTGGCTCGCTCGTTGGGGCTACCCGTGGCCACGGCGCCCGCGGCCCGTTCTCCCCGAGCCGGCGCCGGGCTGGTCGACACGGTCGCTCCCGCCTCGGGTGACGGCTGGAGCTCGCTGGACGTCGGGTCGCCGTTCGACTATCCGAAGCAGGGCATCCTCTACGTCGCGGCACACCTGCCCCGGCCGGCCGCGTCGGGCCTGCCGGACGCCGCGGGCGAGGAGCTGATCAAGCTGGTCGCGGCGCTGGGCGGCCGTACCCTCGGGCTCTTCTCGTCGCGCAAGGCGGCCACCCAGGCGGCCGAGCTGGTCCGCGCCCGCACCGACCTGCCCGTCCTGCTGCAGGGCGAGGAGTCGCTACCGATCCTGGTCCGCAAATTCCGCGACGTCCGAGCCAGCTGCCTGTTCGGCGTGATGTCGCTGTGGCAGGGCGTCGACGTGCCCGGCGACGCCTGCCAACTCGTCGTCATCGACCGGCTACCGTTCCCCCGGCCCGACGAGCCCTTGGCGTCGGCCCGCGCTGCGGCCGTCGACGCAGCGGGTGGCTCCGGCTTCGCGTCGGTCAGCGTCCCGATCGCCGCGGTACGGCTGGCCCAGGGTGTCGGTCGCCTGATCCGCTCGGCCGGCGACAGGGGCGTGGTCGCGGTGCTGGACTCCCGCCTGGAGACGGCTCGGGGCTATGGCGCGTTCCTGCGCAGGTCGTTGCCGCCGTTCTGGTACACCACGAGGCCGGACGTCGCGCTGGGCGCGCTTCGGCGGCTGGCCACGACCTGACTGTGTTTGATGGCCTCGCTCCGCTCGGCTGGCTCGCGCCTTAGACCCGGTGCTCGCTGGCGCCGTCACGGCGGGGCCGTCGCCGACACGACGACGGCATCGGGCGGAACCTCGGGGCGGCGGCGGGCCAGGCGTCGGATGCCGGTGTTGAGGACGGCGATAATCGGGACCGCGACCAGAGCGCCGATGATGCCGGCGAGCACGACGCCGGAGGCGATGCCGATGATGACCACGAGCGGGTGGATGGCGACCGCCCGACCCATGATCAACGGCTGGAGCACGTGTCCCTCGAGCTGCTGCACGAAGATCACCGCGCCGAGCAGGATGAGTGCGATGATCCATCCCTTGTCGACCAGTGCGACCAGGACCGCGACCGCGCCGGAGATGCTCGCGCCGACAATCGGGATGAACGCGCCGAGGAAGACCAGCGCGGCGAGCGGGAACGGGAACGGGATGTCCAGGATGACCAGCGCCAGGCCGATGCCAGCCGCGTCGATGAACGCCACCAGGACGGTCGCCCGGACGTACGAGCCGAGCGTGGCCCATGACGCTTCGCCGGCGTCCGCCAGGGACCAGCGCGCGTTGACCGGGAACAGCCGGACGATGAAGCGCCAGATCTTGCGGCCGTCGCGCAGGAAGAAGAACGTCGCGAACAACACCAGCAGCGCACCGGTCAGGACCTCGAAAAGGGTGGCCGCGGTCGCCACGCCGGTCGCGGTCAACGACGAGGTGTTGGAGTTGACCCAGTTCTGGGCCGCATCGATGGCCTGGTTGACCTGCGCGTCGGACAGGTGCAGCGGGCCGGTGCGCGCCCACTGCTGGATCTGCCGGACGCCGGCGCTGGCGTTGCTCGTGAGCTGGGGCAGGCCGTCGACGAACTGGGTGACCACCAGGGTGAGCGTGCCGGCCACCGCGGCGAGCCCGCAGATCATCACCAGGAACGTCGCCAGCGAGCGCGGCAGCTTCAGCCGGAAGAGCCAGCCGACCGCCGGTGCGAGCAGGGCGGAGAGCAGCAGCGCGATCGCCAGCGGAATCACGACGATGCTGATGATGCCGATGAACCGGAGCAACGCCCAACCGACCAGGCCGACCACGATGAGTCGCCACGACCAGGCGGACGCGATCCGCAACGAGTGTGGAACCTCGGTGTCGTCCCGGCTCGCCGTGGATTCCCGGCTCGCCAAAGGCTCCGGCAGGGGTGGTTCGAATTCGATCTCGATGTCCGGCTCCGCGCCGTTATCGTTGTCGGCGCGCGCGACCCGCACGGACTCGCGGCCGTTGTCGTAGGCCTTCCGTAGGTTCTGCCGGACACGCTGCAAGCGACTCAACCGCCAACCTCCCTCGCCGTCATCGCGTGTCATCCACCGTAGTCGCCGGACGCATCCACTCTCCCGGGCGCTGTACCGACAAACCAGCCGACGCGCCAGGGTCCCACCGTGAGCGCTCGGTTCGCGGGCGTACCGTCTGCGTCGTGAGCGTCAACACCACCCAGGCCGGACTGCCGATCCGGATGTTGCACGACCGCGTCCTTGTCCAGCTCGAGGGGCCCGAGGGAGAGCGGCGCTCGACTGCGGGCATCGTGATCCCCGCGACCGCATCGATGGGACGCCGCCTGTCGTGGGCGACCGCGGTCGGCATCGGCCCGAACGTGCGCTCCATTGTGGTCGGCGACCGGGTGCTCTTCGACCCCGACGATCGGTCGGAGGTGGAACTGCACGGGCGGGAGTACGTCCTGCTCCGCGAGCGGGACGTGCACGCGGTGGCCGCCAGGCGGGTGGAGCCCGACGGTACGGGCCTCTATCTCTGAAGAAGCCCGCGTACGGCCTCACGCGCGCGGCGGTTGGCCGCTCTCGCCGCTCTCCGGCGGTTGACGGTACTCCGGCTGACCGGGGTTGCCGGTCTCCGCCGGCGGGCTGGGTGGCGTCGAATAAGGCGGCGATCCCGAGGTGGGTGCGGCGCCGTAGCCCGGCGGACTTCCGTAGCCCGGCGGACTTCCGTAGCCCTGCGGAGTTCCGTAGCCCTGCGGGGCGCCGTAGCCCTGCGGGGCGCCGTAGCCCGGCGGACTTCCGTAGCCCTGCGGAGTTCCGTAGCCCGGCGGGGCGCCGTAGCCCGGCCGAGGTCCGTAGCCCAGCGGCGGGCCGTATGGGGACGCCGTGCCGTAACCGGCGGGCGGGCCGTAGCCGGCGGGCGGGCCGTAGCCGGCGGGCGGGCCGTAGCCAGCGGGCGGGCCGTAGCCAGCGGGCGGCCCGTAGGCGCCACTCCAGGCCGGGATCGGCGGCGGGGCAAGCCGCACCGGCACCGGCATCACCGGCTCGTCGGGAGCATCGACGTTACGGGTCACGCCGTCCGGAAACGCGATCTGGTAGTTCCGGCCGTCCCAGAACGCGCGCGGCATCTGCGGGTCCCGGCCGGCGAAGACCGAGCGGTACCCCACGATCGCGTCGAGCAGCCGCCGCTCGTCCTCGGACGCCCGCTGCATGTCCCCTGGCTTGCGGTCGAGGCCACGCTGCATGCCGTCGCGGAGCAGAGCTAGCCGGGTCGCCGCGAATTGGAAGTTACGCATCGCTTTCGCGCCCGCGTCGCCCGCGACCCGCTTGGCCCAGCGGCGCGCCGAGTGCCGCCGGCCGAGGCTGCCGAGCGAGGCCACCTCGGGCGGCGCGAACCAGCCCGCGCGCACGTAGTACGGCAGGATCCGCTCGCTGAGCCGGCCTTCCCAGCCACGCAACGCGATGGCGAACCCGACCGCCGCGAAGAAGAACGGAACCATGAAGCCCAGGTAGCCGTACAGCATGATCAAAGGCTGTCCGGTCGCGACCGAAAGCGTCGGCAGCAGGTTGAACGTGCCGTGCAGGATCATCGCGAGCAGGAGGCCGGCGATCGGGGCGAGCCAGATCACGCGCCGGTCGGCGGATCGTGCCGAGATGCCGAGGCCGACGCCCGTCATAGACGTGAAGAGCGGGTGCGCGAAGCCGGTGAACAGGATCCGGACGATGAAGATGAGGAACACGTTCTGGATGCCGGTGGCCGGGCCGTACTGGTCGGCGCCGGCGGCGTAGCCGTGGCCGCCGAGATAGAGCACGTTCTCGACCATCGCGAAGCCGATCGCGGACAGGCCACAGTAGACGATGCCGTCGGTGATGCCGGACCACTCGCGGCGGCGGCGCCACAGCAGCAGGATCGGGCCGGCCGCCTTCATCGTCTCCTCGATGAAAGGTGCCACCAGCACCGCGACGAGCGCATCGGGCAGGCCGACCTTGTCGAAGAGGAACGACGCCAGCGAGTTCACACCGAGCGCGGCCAAGGTGGCGACCGATGAACCCCAGGCGAAGCAGAAGAGCAGGTATCGGGTGGGTTCCGGTTCGTACCGGTCGAGCCAGAGGAAGCAGGCCACCAGAACGGGCACCGGCAGGATCGCGGCAATCAGCCCGATGATGAGCGCGCTGATGCCGTAGCTGAAGCCCAGGATCAGCAGCATGGTGATGGCGCACACGGCGATGAAGCCGATCACGCCGGCGAGCGGCAGCCAGCGCGGCCAGCGGCGTTTCCGGCCGGGTGCCGGCCCGCCTCCGGGAGGCGCAACGTCCCCAGGCGGTGGCACGACGGTCTCGGTGACCGGCGCGGTCGTGGGCGCCCACCCAGGTGACCCGAACGGAGCTTCGGGGGCCGGCGCCGCGTCGGACTCAGCTGCCAGGGGGCGGTCAGCCCGGTCGGGCGGCCCGCCCGGTGCAACGTCGGCCATGCCGCCAGCGTAGCCACCCGGGTATGGCTGGGCGGCCCCAGGCCGTACGGACCGGATCGGGCGGGACCGCGATCAGGACGGGCCGCGACCGGACGTGCCAGGCCCCGGCCGCCCGCTGTCCGGCCGTCGAGTACGCGCCCGCGGATGCCACCCGACCGCGCGGCGCACGAGCTTGGGCGCCTCCGCGTAGTCCACGCCCGTGGCTCGTAGCAGGTCCGCCGCCGCGGTCCGGACCTGCGCGACGATCACGCTGCCGGAGAAGCCGACCCCTTCGTCGTATGCCCGCCCCGACTCGGCGGCCGCCCGCAGCGCCCGTTCCCGGGTGGCTACCGGCTCGACACCCTTCGCCCATTCGTGTTTGAGCAACTCGACGGCGTCGCCTAGCAGGGCGATCGAGGCCGGCAGCGCGGCCGGGATGTGCTCTTCGTCGCCCAGCGCGGCGACGGCCCGGCGGGCCATCACGCGGACGTTGCGCAGCGCGTACGTGAGATGGTCGGCACCCTCGACATACTGGCCGAGCGCACCGCGGTTACGCCACCGCGCCGGGGCGAACGCCACGTTCTCGCGGGCTGCGGCGATCGCCGCGGAGAAGGCGGCGAAACTGGTCTCGGCCGCCCGCAAATCCGCCAGCGCGCCCCGGATGACGTCCGGATCGGCGTTCGCGAGGCCGGTCGCTATCTGGTGCAGGCCGTCGGCCAGCGCGGACAGCGCGGGGTCCGTGGCCCGGCGGACGACGGTGAGCGGGTTCAGCGGCAGCAGGATCGTCATCACGATGAGGCCCACCCCACCGCCGACCAGTGCGTCGAGGAACCGGGTCCAGGGCAGGCTGGTGGTGGAGGTGAGCGTCGCGACGAGCACCGCCGACGACGCAGCCTGTACGACGAGCGGAGTGCCGCCGCCGACGGCCGTCGCCACCACGATGGCCAGGAAGACGATCAGGGCGATCTGCCAGGGCCCACTGCCGATGACCAGGATGAAGGCGTCGCCGATGCCGATGCCGATCGCGACGCCGATGACCAGCTCCGTCGTGCGCCGCAGCCGCTGCCCGACCGAGGATGCCAGCGTGATGACGGCAGCGATGGGGGCGAAGAACGGCGTCGGCCGGCCGATCACGTCGTGGGCGACGAACCACGCCAGCCCGGCGGCGACGCCGGACTGGGCGGCCAGCGGCAGCCCGCCCCGGATCCGGCCCAAGGCTTCGGCCACTCCGGACCGCGACCGGCCGGGCAGGTCGGCCAGCGCCGCCGCGACCCGTCCCTGCGACTCGGCCTCCGTCATGCCTCACGACACTAGGGCCTGCGTGAGGGATCTCGTGCGGGCGCGACGACGTCCACGTCAGCCCGCCCGTGCCAGGATGGCGGCCGTGACGTCTCTCGTTGCGCGGTGGCGCGCCGCCGCCCGCGGTGCCGGGACGACGGCCGCCGACGCCGATCTCGACGCCGCCGGCCGGTACCTGCTCGGCCGGTGGGCGGAGCCGCAGCGGCAGTATCACGACAGGACGCATCTGGCCGCCGTACTCGATGTCGTCGATCGGTTTGCGCACCTCGCGCCGCACCCGGACCATGTGCGGCTCGCGGCCTGGACACACGACGTGGTCTACGACCCGCAGGCTGAGGGTGATGCGAACGAGCGCGGCAGCGCGAAGGTCGCGGAGGCCTTGCTGACGGCGCTGGGTGCGCCGGCTGCGGTCGCGGCCGAGGTGGCCCGGCTGGTCCGGCTCACGGCCGGGCACGACACCACGGCGGACGACCCCGATGGGGAACTGCTCTGCGACGCGGACCTGGCCATCCTGGCCGCCGACCAGCACGGATACGCCGAGTACGCGGCAGCTGTCCGCCGCGAGTACGCGCACGTTCCGGACGACGCGTTCCGGGCGGGGCGTGCGCGGATCCTGCGGGCCCTCCTGGATCTCCCGTCCATCTACCGCCTGCCACCCCTGAGATCCTCCTGGGAGGCCAGAGCCCGCGCGAATGTCACCGCCGAGCTGGCCGCCCTCGCCCCGCCCTGTTGATCATGAAGCTGCTGCCGGGACGCCGCCCATTCCGAGCAGTAACTTCATGATCAACGCGGCGACGCGGGGTGGAGGTGCTTGGGGCGGCGTAAGCCGGAGGCTCGTAGGCGGGACGCCAGGTCTCGTGCGGGCAGCAGCGTCGCGCCCAGCCAGAGGGCTGGCTTGAACAGCGCGGCCGGGATGTCGTAGTGGTCGCGGTCGAACGCGCGGCGCGGCGCGCCCAGCATCTCGGCGAAGACGTGCAGTTCGGCGTAGGACAGGTCGCTGACCAGGTGCGACCAGAGCCGACCGCGGGCCGGCCAGCGGGGCTCGTCGACCAGAATCAAAGATCGACTTCTAGCAGGTCGATGCCGCGATCGGCGAGGTACCCACGGACGTCCGGGGCGCCGATCCGGGCCGCGTCGGCGGTACGGTCGTCCGGCATGGTCTGCGACTGGTGTTCGGCCTCGACCCGGGCGAGGTAGTGCTCGACCTCGCGCTTCCGCACCGCCGCGTCCCAGCCCAGCACCTGTCCCATGATCTCGGCCGCCTGCGACGCCGACTCGGTGCCCCGGTGTGCCGTCTCGATCGAGATCCGGGTCCGCCGGGTGAGTACGTCGTCGAGATGCAGCGCCCCTTCGGCCAGGGCCGCGTACGCCACCTCGGCCGTCAGGTACTCGGGCGCTCCCGTCAACGGCGTCCCCAGGGATGGGTCTGCCGCGATCATGGCGAGCAGGTTCACGGTCATCGTGCCGTACCGCTCCATGAGGTGCTCGATCACACCTGCGGTGACCCCATGCCGCCGAGCGGTGTCCTGCCGGTCGCGCCATGCGGCGGCGTAGCCGTCCGCACCGAGGAGCGGAAGCTGGTCGGTGCGCGACGTCGGTGCGATGCCGCCTAGCCGGCGCACCGCCTGGTCGACGACGTCGGCAGCCATGACCCGGTACGTCGTGAACTTGCCGCCGGCCACGAGCAGCAGCCCGAGCATCGGCTCGACCACGGCGTGCTCGCGCGACAGCTTCGACGTCGAGTCGGCTTCGCCGGAGAGCAACGGCCGCAGCCCCGCGTAGACGCCCTCGATGTCGTCGGTGGTCAGCGGCCGCTCGAGAATGGTGTTGACCTGGTCGAGGAGATAGCTGATGTCGCGGGCCGAGGCGGCCGGATGCGAGCGGTCCAGGCGCCAGTCGGTGTCCGTGGTGCCGATGATCCAGTGCCCGCCCCACGGGATGACGAAGAGCACGGACGTGGGGGTACGCAGGATCAGGCCCGCCTCGCCGGTGATCGCCGAGCGCGGCACTACCAGATGCACGCCCTTCGAGGCCCGGACCCGCAGCCCCGGGCGGACGCCCACGTCGCTGAGCATCTCGGACATGTCGTCGCTCCACACCCCGGTGGCGGCGACCACGGTGCGGGCGCGGACCTCGAATTCGGGCTGGTCCGGCGCCTCCAGATCGCGGACCTTCACGCCGATGACCTGGCGTGCCTCGCGGACGAACCCGGTCACCCGGGCGCTGGTGACGATCGCGGCGCCGAGGCTGGCCGCGGTGCGCGTGAGGTTGACCACCAGCCGGGCGTCGTCCACCTGCCCGTCGAAGTAGCGGATCGCGCCGGTGATCCTGTCGGCGCGCAGGCTGGGGAAGAGGTGCCGGGCGCCGTCCCGGGTCAGGTGCCGGTGCAGCGGCATCCCGCGCCCGGAGCCGAAGACGCCCGCGAACGCGTCGTACGCGGCGACGCCGGCGCCGTAGTACGCGCGGTGCCAGACCCGAGCCGCCGGGTTGGCCGACAACAGCGGCACCATGATGGGTACGGGCCGGACCAGGTGCGGCGCGATGCGCCTGGTCAGCAGCCCGCGCTCGGTCAACGCCTCGTGCACCAGGTGCAACTCGAGCTGCTCGAGATAGCGCAGGCCGCCGTGGATCAGTTTGCTGGAACGACTGGACGTACCGGCGGCAAGGTCACGGGCCTCGACGAGGGCAACGCTCAGCCCCCGGGACGCCGCGTCCAGCGCCGCGCCGGCGCCGGTGACGCCGCCGCCGATGACGAGGACGTCGAAGTGCTCGTCGCGCAGCCGCCGAAGATCGGCGACGCGACGGATGGGAGAGAGCCGGCCGGCCGCGTAGCGGGAGACGGAGGGATCACGCACCTGTCCCAGGTTAGCCCCCCGGTTGTGTCAACCCGGGCAGGGGAACATGACGATCTTGCGCTCGGCGCAACAGAGCACGCCCGCGACGTTACCGACGGTGATGTGCCGGGGCGGAGTCGGGAAGCGATCGTTGGGTAGGTTCGGCGGTTGTGGACAGCGAGTTCTGGATCTCCGAACTGACCGATGACGACGTACCCGCCGTAGTCGCCCTCTGCCGTACCGCGCTGGATCTGCCCGAGGACGCCGCCGAGGCCGCGGAAATCGTCCTGAGGCTCCGGGAGAACACCGGCACCGAGGGCTGGGCCGCGCACCCGCGCAGGCTGGCCGGCTTCCTCGCGCTCGTACCTGCCGGCGCGCTGTCCGGCCGGCCGATCTCGGTGCGCGGTGGCCGGGTGAGCGGTGTCGTGCTCGGCTCGGTTTCCCATCGCGACCCCTCCATCGGCCACATCGACCTGGTGGCCGTGGACCCCGAGCGGCGCCGCCGTGGCGTCGGCCGGGCGTTGGTGTCCCGGATCGAGGCCGCGCTCGCCGGCCTGGGCGCCGGCGATGTGGTGATCGGCGGCAACCCGCCCTACTACGGTTGGCCCGGCATCGACGTGCGCTACACGCCGGCGCTGTGCGCCGCGATGGCGCTCGGCTTCGAAGCGGACCCGCCCGCCTGGAACATGACCGCCGACCTGGGCGAACCCGACTCACTCGCGCTGCGTGCGACGGCGCCGGCCGAGCAGCGCCTGGCGGCCGGGGGCATCATGGTACGGCGCGCCGGGCTCGAAGACGTGCCGGCGCTGATCGAGTTCGCGCTGACCAACTTCGGATCCGGCTGGGCCGGCGAGATAGCCCACTCGGTGGGCCGGGATCGGGCGGGCTGCCACGTGGCGGTCGGCGCGGCCGGCGAGATTCTCGGCTTCGCGGCGTACGGGTCGTCGCGGCCGAGCTGGTTCGGGCCGATGGGGACCGCGCCGGGCGTCCAAGGCCTGGGCATCGGCTCGGTGCTGCTCCGGCGCTGCCTGGCGGACCAGAAGGCGACCGGGCATGACAGCGTCCAGATCGGCTGGGTCGGGCCGGTGCCGTTCTACTCGGCCACGGTCGGCGCCCGCGTCGAGCGGGTCTTCTTCCTGTACCGCAAGCAGCTCTGACGAATACCGTGCAGTACTGACGAAAGGGCGGGCCGCCGAGGCGACCCGCCCTTTCTAGATGCGTTTTGGACTCAGAAGTCCATGTCCCCGCCGCCCGGAGCGCCGGCCGGGGCCGGAGCCTTCTCGGGCTTGTCCGCCACGACCGCCTCGGTCGTGAGGAACAGGGCGGCGATCGACGCGGCGTTCTGCAGCGCCGAACGGGTGACCTTGGCCGGGTCGATGATGCCCGCGGCCATCAGGTCGACGTACTCGCCGTTGGAGGCGTCGAGGCCGTGACTCGGTTCGAGGTTGCGGACCTTCTCCACCACGACGCCGCCCTCGAGGCCGGCGTTGACGGCGATCTGCCGCAGCGGGGCGTCCAGCGCGACCTTGACGATGTTCGCGCCGGTGGCCTCGTCGCCGACCAGGTCGAGCTTGTCGAAGGCGGTCTTGCCGGCCTGTACGAGCGCCACGCCGCCGCCGGGCACGATGCCCTCCTCGACGGCCGCCTTCGCGTTGCGAACGGCGTCCTCGATGCGGTGCTTGCGCTCCTTCAGCTCGACCTCGGTGGCCGCGCCGACCTTGATGACCGCAACCCCGCCGGCCAGCTTGGCCAGGCGCTCCTGCAGCTTCTCGCGGTCGTAGTCGGAGTCCGACTTCTCGATCTCGCTCCGGATCTGGTTGACCCGGCCCTGGATCTGCTCGGCGTCGCCGGCACCGTCGACGATCGTCGTCTCGTCCTTGGTGACGACGACCTTGCGGGCCTGGCCCAGCAGGCTCAGGTCGGCGGCCTCGAGCTTGAGGCCGAGTTCCTCGCTGATGACCGTGCCTCCGGTGAGGATGGCGATGTCGTCCAGCATGGCCTTGCGGCGGTCGCCGAAGCCCGGTGCCTTGACGGCGACGGACTTGAAGGTGCCGCGCACCTTGTTCACGATGAGTGTCGCGAGGGCCTCGCCCTCGACGTCCTCGGCGATGATGACCAGCGGCTTGCCGCCCTGCATGACCTTCTCGAGGAGGGGCAGCAGGTCCTTCACCGCGGAAATCTTGCTGTTGGCAATGAGGATGTACGGGTCGTCGAAGACGGCCTCCATCCGCTCGGCGTCGGTCATGAAGTACGCCGAGATGAAGCCCTTGTCGAAGCGCATGCCCTCGGTAAGCTCGAGCTCGAGCCCGAAGGTGTTGCTCTCCTCGACGGTGATGACGCCTTCCTTGCCGACCTTGTCCATGGCCTCGGCGATGATCTCGCCGACCGTGGGGTCACCCGCGGAGATGGACGCCGTGGAGGCGATCTGCTCCTTGGTCTCCACATCCTTGGCGATCTGGCTCAGCGCCTCGGAGACGGCCGCGACAGCCGACTCGATGCCCCGCTTGAGGGCCATCGGGTTGGCCCCGGCCGCGACGTTGCGCAGTCCCTCACGCACGAGCGCCTGGGCGAGGACGGTCGCCGTCGTCGTGCCGTCACCGGCCACGTCGTCGGTCTTCTTGGCGACCTCCTTGACCAGCTCGGCGCCGATCTTCTCGTACGGGTCCTCGAGCTCGATCTCCTTGGCGATCGACACACCGTCGTTGGTGATGGTCGGCGCGCCCCACTTCTTTTCGAGCACGACGTTGCGGCCCTTGGGGCCGAGTGTCACCTTGACGGCGTCGGCGAGCTGGTTCATGCCCCGCTCGAGGCCGCGACGAGCTTCCTCGTCAAATGCGATGATCTTGGCCATACGGCGTTGTCCTCCTGGACATTCGCGGTGCCGGGCCTCCTCGGCCCCGCTTCCGCACGTTGCGGAACTCTGCGGACGCCACCACCTGGCGATGTGACGTCCTCAGGTCGAGCCGGATAGCCCGCGACGACCGGTCCCGTGCCTCGGCACCGATGGCGGTGCCGTGGCCGCGACCCCACCGCCCCGACCTGCTGGCACTCACATGGTGCGAGTGCCAACCACTTGTTTAGCACTCTGGGGGGCCGAGTGCAAGGAACGACGCCTCCGGAGGAGGCTCAGTCGGCGAGTTCCGCGCGCAGCATGCCGCTCGTCACCAGGCCCTCCGCGCGCCGCGCCTGGGCATACGTGACCAGCGAAGCCACCGACCACAGCAGCACGCAGGCGACGGCGGCCAGCGTGGCCGCGAGCGAGCCGAGGGCGGCGCCTGCCGCCGAGGGCAGGATGGTGAGCGCCGCGGAGGCCGCGACCAGCCCGGCGAGCGCGCCGCCCGGGGTGCCGGCCAGCAGCCGCTGCGCCCGGCGCGGCCCGTGTCCCCGCTCGAAGAGCACCACGCACCCCAGCACGCCCATCAGCACGGCCAGCGCCGACGACGCGACTACCAGCGCGGCCGAGAGCGCGAGCTCGAGCCGCCGGCCGGCGGCGTCGCTCGCGATCAACAGCGGCAGCGCCTGGGAGACGGCGCCGAGCACGGCCAGCCATGCCCATAGCGCACCGACCCGGTGCCCGACCAGCCGGAGAACGG
>JBKOWB010000111.1:0-7898 GCA_046724195.1 Actinomycetota bacterium | reverse complement strand
GGTCAGACTAAGCCAGTGCCGGCACGGCTACCGTCGGTCGCTCGGGCAGACTAATCCGCGACGCCGGACGTGACGGTGAAGCTATTCGAAGAGGACAGCCTCGACGTCGGCGCGGTAGTCGACGTAGATCTGGCGGTAGCGCGCGAGCGCACCCTGGGTGTCGCCGGCCTCGAGCAGTTCCAGGATCTCATCGTGGCCCTTGATCCACGTGGACGAGAGGTCGCTCTCCGGGGCCATCGCCAGGATTCGCATCGTGCGGGCGACCACCAGATCGACCATCGACTGCAGCTCGCGGTTGCCGCTCGCCAGGATGACGATCGTGCTGAAGTCCGCCCCGGCGGCGCCCGCCGCGAGAACGTTGCCGGCGCGCAACGCTTCCACGAACTCCTTCTGCCGCTGCCGCATCAGATCGATGTGGGTGTGCGTCAGGTTCTCCACCCCCCACTCGAAGCCCGCGCAGGCGAGTACGCCCATGACATCGATGAGCTCGAGCGCGTTCTTCTGGGTCACCTTGGTGACGTGGCGGGTGCGGTTCGGGGCGATGTCGATGAGTCCTTCGACCGCGAGCTGAGCGCTAGCCTCGCGTACGGGAGTGATGCTGACCCCCAGGCGGGCGGCCAGCTCGGCATCCTTGATGAGCGTGCCCGGCGGCAGTTCGCCGGAGACGATCTCGTTGCGGAGTTGGCGCACGACCGCCGCTGTGCGGGTCGGCGGGACGGCGTATGACATGCCGGCAGCGTACTCACGGTCTTGGCGGAGCGTTGACCGTACCCGCCTGGAGAAAACCCGGTGCATATTGAAGGGGTGACCGCGGGCGTACCGATCATCGATCTCGATGTGGCGCCGCGGAACGTCGTCGCCGAGCCGCGGTCGCGGCTCGCGGTCCTGCGCCCGTTTCTGCTTGCCGGTGGGCTCGGTCTGGCGCTCGCTCTCGGCGCTGCCGCGCCGCCCGCGGACGTGCTGCGGCCGATCCTGTCCGCGGAGGGCACGCCGGCCGCGGCGTTCGTGCTCGGGCCTGATTCGCTCTACACGGCCCAGTACGGCAACAACCCGAACAGCGAAGCGGCCGTGCGCGGCTACGACCTCACGAACGGCACGCTGCGCTGGGCGGTAGCGGTGCCGCAGAACGTGCAGAACCTGGAAATCGACCCGCGGTCGCGCGTCCTGATGGCCCGTTCCGGCACCGAGCCCAAGATCACGTTCCTGGACTCCGGATCCGGCGCGACCCTCTGGCACGTCGAGGCGCCCAACACGTCGGTGGTCCGGCTCGCCGGTGGCGAGGTGCTCGTGCGTGCCGACCTCACCGGCACCGAGACCTCGCTGCGGCTGGCGGACGCCCGTACCGGCCGGGAGATCTGGGCGCGCACCGTGGCCGCGGCCGCCGAGCTCGGACCTGACGACCTGTACGGGGATGCGCCGAGCCGGATCGTGGCGATCGCCGCCACCGGTGAGGTCACGGTCCTGCGGTGGGCCGACGGTGCCGTGCTCAGCAAGGGCAACCTGCCGGTCCGGCTGCCGGTGCCGGCCGACTACAACCTCGGCGTGTCCGACTACATCGGGGTGAGCACGGTCGGCGACCGGGTCTACGTGTCACGTCGCGAGTACGGCCAGGCGTCGATGATCGCGTACTCGACGGTCCCGCTGGTCCGGCTGTGGCGCGCCGAACACGGCCCGGTCGGGTCGGTCATCGACTGCGCGGCGGTGCTGTGTGTCGCCGACACCCACTTCGTGAGCGGCGTGGACCCCACCAACGGTGCCGTGCGGTGGACCGCGACCGAGTTCAGCAGCGCGGAACGTTACGACGCCAGCCACCTGTTCGCGTACGACCAGCGGGAGACGCCGGAGTCCGCGATGCTCGACTCCGCCACCGGCAAGGTGCTGCACCGGCTCGGGCAGACCGTACGCGTCGGGGAACTGTTGCTGCGTACCGACACCGTGATCCCAGGCCGGGCCTGGGTGGCCGTCGTCGACCCGGCAGACGGCGCGACGCATACGGTCGGTTCGGTCGGCACGGGCGCGCCGTACGGCTGCGAGGTACGCGACGCCTACCTGGCCTGCCCGACGACCGCGGGGCCGACGACGGTCTGGCGGGTTCCGTGACGCGGGCTTGCACCTCACGCGACGGCGGGATCTAGCGTTCCTGGGCATGGACACCTGGAGCGTCGGCGAGCTGGCCGCGCAGACCGGCCTGACCGTCCGGACGCTGCACCACTACGACGAGATCGGGCTGGCCCGGCCGTCGCGGCGCAGCGCGGCCGGGCACCGGGCCATGGTGGCCGAGCTGTCGCCGCAGGAACTGGAGGAGATGGCGGCCCCGGCAACGCGCGATGCGGGAGAGCCTGACGCCGGAGCAACTGGCCGCCCTGGAACGCAGCCGGCCACCTCTGCCGCGCTAGGCGGCGACGTCAGCCGCCGGCCTTGGGGTAGATCGGGTCCGGTCGGATGCCCGTCCCGTCAGCGCTGCCGGAACGTCCGGCGGTACGCCGACGGGGCCACCCCGATCGTCGCCTGCAGGTGCTGCCGCAGCGCGGTCGCGCTGCCCAGCCCCGAACGCCGCGCCACCGCCTCGACGGCCAGGTCGGTCGACTCCAGCAACAGCCGGGCGTGTGCCACCCGCTGCTGCAGCAGCCAGCGCGCCGGGCTGAGCCCGGTCTCGTTCCGGAACCGGCGGGTGAACGTCCGGACGCTCATCCGCGCGTGTGCGGCCATCTCCTCCAGGCTCACCGGCTCGGCCAGCCGGGTCAGCGCCCATGCCCGGGTGGCCTCGGTGCCGCTGCCCGCGACGGCCGGGATCGGGCGCTCGATGTACTGGGCCTGACCCCCGTCGCGCCACGGCGGCACCACGCAGCGGCGGGCCGCGCGGTTCGCGACCTCGCTGCCATGGTCGGTGCGGACCAGGTGCAGGCAGAGGTCGACCCCGGCACCCACGCCGGCCGACGTGAGCACGTCGCCGTCGTCGACGAACAGCACGTCGAAGTCCCACTTCACCTGCGGGTAGAGGCCGCTCAGACGCTTCGCCCAGGCCCAGTGCGAGGCGGCCGGGCGGCCGTCGAGTAGGCCGGCGGCGGCGAGCACGGACGCGCCCGTACAGATGGAGACGATCCGGGTGCCGCGCGCATGCGCGGCCCGCAGCGCCGCGGCGACCTCGGGAAGGACCGTGCCGTCGGTCACGGTACTGCCGGCGCCGACGCCCGGAACGATGACCGTGCCGGCGCCGGCGAGCGCGGACACGTCGTGGTCCGGCGCGATCGAGAAACCCGCGGTGCTGCGCACGGCGCCGCCGTCCGGAGTGCAGACGGTCACCGCGTAGAGGGGGACCTGATCGGCGCGCCGGGCGGAATTGAAAACCTGCGGGGGTACGCCCAGGTCGAAGGCGACAACGCCGTCGAGCGCCAGCACCGCTACCGAGTGCGTCATGACCGAGTGCACCGAGCGAAGCGAGGGCCGCGAGGGCATGACAAAGATGACACCGCCATGGCTCGATTCTTGCGCATGATGGCCTCCCGGCCACTCGTCCGTCCGGTCTTGCCTCCGCACAATCGTCAGGTGAAGACCGCGACCAGAAGATCCGTCCATCCGGCGTGGGCCGTCGCCGCCGTCGCATTCGTCGCGTTGGTCGGCGCGGCCGGCTTCCGGGCCACCCCGTCGGTCATGCTGCGCCCGCTGCACGACGAGTTCGGGTGGTCGCTCGGCACCATCTCCGCCGCCGTCTCCGTCAACCTCCTGCTGTACGGGCTCACCGCCCCGTTCGCGGCGGCGCTGATGGAGAAGTTCGGCATCCGCCGTGTCGTGATGGCGGCGCTCGTGCTGGTCGCGGCCGGCAGCGGGCTCACCGTGTTCATGACGGCGAGCTGGCAGCTGGTCCTCTGCTGGGGTGTGCTGGTCGGGCTGGGCACCGGGTCGATGGCGCTGGCGTTCGTGGCGACCGTGACCGGCCGCTGGTTCGTGCGCCGCCGCGGGCTGGTCACCGGCGTGCTGACGGCCGGGGGCGCGGCCGGACAGCTGATCTTCCTGCCCATCCTGGCCCGGCTCACCGAGGGCAGCGGCTGGCGTACCGCGGCCCTCACCGTGTCGTTCGCGGCGCTGGCCGTCGTACCGCTGGTGTTCTGGCGGCTGCGCGACCGGCCGGCAGATCTGGGCGTGACCGCCTACGGCGCCGGGCCGGACGACGCGCCCCCCACGGCCAACCCGGGCGTCGGAAGCGGCACAACCAGCGCCGCGCGTGCCGCCGTGCGGGCGCTCGGGCGGGCCGCCCGGACCCGGCCGTTCTGGCTGCTGGCCGGCGGCTTCGCGATCTGCGGGGCGACCACGAACGGCCTGGTGGGCACGCACTTCATCCCGGCCGCGCACGACCACGGCGTCCCGGAGACCACCGCGGCCAGCCTGCTGGCGCTGGTCGGGCTGTTCGACATCGCGGGCACCATCGCCTCGGGGTGGCTCACCGATAGGGTCGACAGCCGGCTGCTGCTCGGGGCCTACTACGCCCTGCGTGGCCTGTCGCTGCTGATCCTGCCGGCGCTGTTCGCCGCGACCGTGCACCCGAGCATGGTCATCTTTATCCTGTTCTACGGGCTGGACTGGGTGGCGACCGTGCCGCCGACCGTGGCGCTGTGCCGCGAGTACTTCGGCGCGAGCGGATCGGTGGTGTTTGGCTGGGTGTTCGCATCGCATCAGGTGGGCGCCGCGATCGCGGCGTCGGCGGCCGGCCTGATCCGGGACCAGCTCGGCACGTACAACTGGGCGTGGTACGGCGCCGGCGCGCTGGCGATCCTGGCCTCGCTGCTGTCGCTGATGCTGTTCGCGGGCAGGCGCGCCGGCCAGGTCGGGCCGGCCGGCCCCGGGATCGGACTCGCGTTCCCCGAGCCGGCTACCGCTGGGGCGTGAGCGTTCCCGAGCCGGCTACCGCTGGGGCGTGAGCGTTCCCGAGCCGGCTACCGCCCGGGCGTTACCTCGACGACCTCGAGCAGGCCGCTCAGGACCAGTATCTGGTGCACGCCGCGGCTTGGACGGGCCAACCGGAAGCCGACGCCCGCGTCCCGCGCGCGCTGAAAGCCGAAGATCAGCGCGCCCAGCCCGGTGGAGTCGATAAAGGACAGGTCGGCCATGTCCACCACGATCAGCCGGGGCCGAGCCGCGATCGCCTCGCCGAGTGCGATCCGGACCTGGTTGACCGTGAGCACGTCGACCTCGCCGCGCAGCGTCACGGTCACCATGTCGGCGTCGCGGCGCGCATTGGTTACCCGTTCCTCGGACACTCGTACCTTTCGATTGAACGATCGGAGCAGAAGCATACGACCCGCTTCCGCGGTGGCGAGGACTCCACGTACGGTAATCGGCACGACGACACCAGACGGGAGACCGGTGTGCCGATCCGGGGCGGACTGCCGCCGCGCAACCGGAGCTTCGTGGGGCGCGACGAGCTGCTGTCTCACGTGCGGGAGTTGCTCGGCAACGGGCCGGTGGTGCTGTTGCCGTCCGCCGAGTACCAGCTCGGCGGCACCGGGCGTACCCAGCTCGCGCTCGAGTATGCGTACCGGTACGCGGAGACCTACGAGCTCGTCTGGTGGATTCCCGCCGAACAGACCGCCGGGATGCGGGCCGGGCTCGTCGGCCTGGCCCAGCGGCTCGGGCTGCCCGAGGCGCGCGACATCAACCGCACGCTGGGCGCGGTCCGGGACGCGCTGAGCCGCGGAGAGCCGTACCGGAACTGGCTCGTCGTCTTCGAGAACGCGAACCGTCCAGAGGACATCCAGCCGTACCTGCCCCGCGGCGCGGGACACGTGCTGGTCACGTCGCGGAACCCGCGATGGACGTCCGAGGTGGCGCAGGCCGTGCCGGTGCCGGCGTTCGATCGTCCGGACAGTGTGGACTTCCTGCGGCGGCGTACCGCGGAGCTATCGGCCGCGGACGCCGACCGGCTCGCGCATACGTTGGACGACGTGCCCATGGCGCTCGACCAAGCGGCCGCGGTGCGCGCGGCGACCGGCTGGTCGGTGCACGAATACCTGCGCCGCTACGACGAGCGGGCCGGCGAGCTGGCCTTCCCGACTCCGATCCGGGTCGCCTGGGGGTTGGCGACCGACGCGTTGCGGGCGGAGTCACCGGCGGCGGCCCAGCTGCTCGAACTCTGCTCGTTCCTGGCCAGCGCGCCCGTGTCATGGCAGCTGCTCTGGTCCGCCCGCGGCTTCGACCTCTCGCCTGAGCTGGCGTCGACCATACGCATCGAGCGGCGGCTCAAGGCCGCGATGCGCCTGATCGGACGGTACGGCCTCGCGGACCTCGATCCGGCCGGCGAACGCCTGCTCGTGCACCCGCTGGTGCGCGGCATGCTGGGCCAGGAGCTCAGTTCCGAGCAACACGCGGCGCAGCTGCACGTGGTACGCGGCATGCTGGCGGCGGCCGACCCGGGCGACCCGGACGCCCCGACCACCTGGCCCCGGTACGCGGAGCTCACCCCGCATCTGGTCCACTCCGACGTGCTCGGCGGCGATACCGAGGAGGTCCGCCAGCTGGTCGTCAACTGCGTCCGGTACCTGTTCGCCGGCGGCGACTACGACAGCAGCCGCGATCTGGCCGCGCAGGCCGTGGCCCGCTGGCGCGACCGCCTCGGCGAGACCGACGAGCAGACGCTGCTGGCCTCGTTCCACCTCGCCAACGCGCTGCGGGCGGTGGGCCGGGTCGCCGACGCCCGGACGCTGAACGCGCAGACGTTGCGGATCCAGCGCGACGTGCTCGGCGGCGACGACGAGACCACGCTGGCCACCGCCAACAGCGTCGGCGCCGACCTACGGATGCAGGGCCACTTCGGACAGGCGCGGCAGCTCGACGCGGACAACCTGGTGCGCTACCGGCGGCTGTTCGGCGAGAGTTTCCCGACCGCGCTGCGGTGCGCCAACAACCTCGCCGCCGACCTGCGGCTGCTGGGCGACTTCCGGGGCGCGAAGGCCCTCGACGAGCAGGTGCTGAAACACCGGCAGCACGTGCTCGTCGACGGCCACCCGGAGACGCTGTCGTCGCGCGGCGCGCTCGCGTTCGACCTCTTCGGTCTCGGCGACTACGCGGCCGCCGCCGAGATGTTGGCCGGCGGCCACGTTCTTCCGCAGGACCATCCCATGGCGCTGCTGGCCGCCCGCTACGCCGCGATGGCCGCCCGGCGCGCCGGCCGCCCGCAGGCACGCGAGCTGGCCGAGATGAACGTGGCCTTGTTCCGGCAGAAGTTCGGCGACCTCAACGTGGAGACGCTCGCCGCGACCGTGTCGCTGGCCAACTGCGTCCGGGTAGAGGGCGACCTCGACGGCGCACACCGGCTGCTCGAACGGGCGGTGACCCGGTACCACGCGGTGCTCGGTGACGAGCACCCGTTCACGCTGGCGGCCGCCGCCGGACTGGCCGGCGTGGTCCGTGCGTCGGGCCGGTACGCGGAGGCCCGGACGATCGACCTGGAGGCGCTCAGCGGGCTGCGGCGCAGCGTCGGCGCGGATCATCCGTTCACGCTCAGCTGCGCGAACGGCCTGGCGGCGGACCTGTACGCGATCGGCGAGGCCCAGCAGGCGAGGGAGATCGCCGCGGACACGCTGGCCCGGTCGCGGACGGTCCGCGGCGCCGATCACCCGGACACGCTTGCCTATGCCTGGAACGTGGCCCTGGACGCCGGCGACGAGACGGCGCAACACCAGGCCGGGACCGCGCTGGCGAAGGTCTACGGCGACGCACACCCCGTGCTGCAGCTGACGGCTGCGCGATCCCGCCTGGAGACCGACATGGACCCACCCCCGCTTTAGACAGGATGGTCATGGCGTCGCAGGCGAAGACATCCAGCGCGCCAGGGCAAGAGGATCTTGGTCCGGGCCGCCGAGCGCGCGGTAGACCGCGGCTACCACCTCGGGCCACTCGCGCAG
>JBKOWB010000037.1:0-4198 GCA_046724195.1 Actinomycetota bacterium | reverse complement strand
CCGCGGCCGAACGCGGCGTCGAGGTCGACCAGATGCACCCACGACGCGCCGTCGTCCTGCCAGGCGAGGGCGGCCTCCAGCGGGTCGCCGTAACTGGTCTCGGAGCCGGCCGCGCCCTGAACGAGCCGGACGGCCTGGCCGCCGGCGACGTCAACGGCGGGCAGCAACGTGAGCGTCACGCGGATCTCCTCATCAACGGCGGCCGAGCACGACGACCACGAGGGCAGGCAGAACAAGAACGATCATGGCGAGGAGAACGATGCGCAGCGCCACGTCCGGCACCAGCACCCATACCGCCACGGCCGCGACCAGCGGCGCTACGACCATGCCGACCCGCTGGCCGCGGCTGCGCCGGTACAGCCGCCCGTCGCTGCGCGGCCTCGGGGTCAGCGACCTGACCAGCGCCCGGCGCCGCTCGCGCCGCGTCACCTTCCGGGCGCGGGTCGCCTTCTCCTTCTCGAGGACGGCGAGCCGAACGGCTCGCCGCCTGGCGCGGTCCTTGCTCACCGTCGGAGCCCGGCGACCCAGTTGCGCAGCAGCGCGAACCCGGTTCCGGCGGACTTCTCCGGGTGGAACTGTGCCGCCGACAGCGCCCCCAGCTCGACGGCGGCCGCGAACGGCAGGTCGTGGCTCGCGGTGGTCACGCGGGCGCCGGCTTGGCGCAGCACGGCGAGATCCGATGCCGCGTACGAGTGCACGAAGTAGAACCGGCTCTGCGGCGGCAATCCGGCGAGCAACACCGAGCCGGCCGGTACGTCCACCGTGTTCCAGCCCATGTGCGGCACCCGCGCGGCGTGCAGGCGCGTCACCACACCGGGAAGCAGCCCCAGTCCCTTGGTCTCGATACCGTGCTCGCGGCCTGCGTCGAACAGGATCTGCATGCCCACACAGATGCCGAGTACGGGCCGCCCGGCGGCGACCCGCTCCGCGATGACCGGCCCGGCGCCGAGCGCGTCGATCCCGGCCATGCACGCCGCGTACGCGCCGACCCCCGGGACCACAAGGCCGTCCGCGGCGGCCGCGGCGGCCAGGTCGGCGGTCACCCTCACCTCCGCACCGGTACGAGCCACCGCCCGCTCCGCCGAACGCAGGTTCCCCGACCCGTAGTCGAGCACGACGACGCTCGTCATCGGACGTCCCCTCGCATCAGTTGTCGGGCAGTAGCCACGCGATCCCCCCGGCCAGCGCCAGCACCGCCAGGCCCGCGACGACGCCGATGCTGAACTTCGTCGCGCCCTGGCGGACAAGGGAAATCACGCCGCCGACCAGGATCCCGGCCACCGCGAGCAGCAGGACCGGCAGGAGGCTCATAACACGCCCTTCGTCGAGGGCAGCGCACCGGCGTTGCGTGGGTCGATCTCGACGGCCTCGCGCAGCGCCCGGGAGAACGCCTTGAACTGCGCCTCCACGACGTGATGCGCGTCCGGGCGGCCGCCGTCGCGGGCCGCACGGAGCACGGTCACGTGCAGCGTCACCTTCGCGGCCAGCCCGAACGACTCGAAGATGTGCCGGGTCATGCTGGTCGGATAGACCGGCCCGATGTACGGCGCCAGCTCCGGCTCGTCGTGCACCACGTACGGGCGTCCGGACAGGTCCACGGCCGCCCGGCACAGCACCTCGTCCATGGGGATCGTGGCCGAGCCGTACCGCCGGATCCCGGCCTTGTCGCCGAGCGCCCGCGCGAAGGCCTCGCCCAGCGCGATGGCCGTGTCCTCCATGGTGTGGTGCGCGTCGATCTCCAGGTCGCCCTCGGTGCGCACGGTCAGGTCGAAGCCGCCGTGCTTGGCGAGTTGGTTGAGCATGTGATCGTAGAAGCCGACACCGGTCGCCAGGTCGCCCTTGCCGGTGCCGTCGAGATCGATCTCGACGAGGACCTTGGTCTCGTTGGTGACGCGCTCGATGCGCCCGGTGCGGCTCACAGGATCTCCTCGGCGGACGAAAGGAATGCGTCGGTCTCGTCGGGCGTGCCGGCGGTGACCCGCAGCCAGCCGGGCAGGCCGACGTCGCGCACCAGGACTCCCCGGTCCAGCAGCGCCTTCCAGGCGATTCGCTGATCGCCGCCGACCTGGAACAACACGAAGTTCGCGTCGCTGTCGGCGACCCGGACGCCACGATCGCGCAGCACCGAGACGATCCGGTCGCGCTGCTGTTTGATCGCGTCCACCGTGGCCAGCAGCGCGTCCCGGTGCGCCAGCGCGGCGCGAGCCGCGGCCTGAGTCAGGGCCGACAGGTGGTAGGGAAGGCGTACCAGCTGGACCGCGTCGACCACCGCGGCGCCTGCCGCGAAGTAGCCCAGCCGTCCGCCGGCAAAGCCGAACGCCTTGCTCATCGTCCGCGTCACGACCAACCGCGGGTGCTCCGGCAGCAGCGCAAGCGCGCTGGCCATGCCCGGCCTGGCGAACTCGGCATACGCCTCGTCGACGACGACCATGCCCTTGGTGGTCGCCAGGACCGCGTCGACGACCGCCGGGTCGAGTGCGGTGCCCGTCGGGTTGTTCGGCGAGCAGAGGAAGACCAGGTCGGGGTCCTGCTGCCGCAGCTGGGCCACCGCGGATTCGGGGGTCAGCCCGAAGTCGGGGTCGCGCAGCGCGCCGATCCACCGGGTGCCGGTCCCGGCCGCGAGAAGGGGATGCATCGAGTACGACGGGCCGAAGCCGAGCGCCGTGCGCCCCGGGCCCGCGAACGCCTGCAACAACTGCTGCTGGACCTCGTTGGAGCCGTTGGCCGCCCACACGTTCGCCGCGGTCAGGCCGTGGCCGAGGTAGCCGGCCAGGTCGGTGCGTAGCGCGACCGCGTCGCGGTCCGGGTAGCGGTTGAGGTCGCGCAGTTCGGCCTGCACCGCCTTGGCGATCGCGTCCACCACCGGATCGGGCAGCGGGTACGAGTTCTCGTTCGTGTTCAGCCGCACCGCGACGTCGAGCTGCGGCGCGCCGTACGGGCTCTTGCCGCGCAGATCCTCGCGGATGGGCAGATCAGCGGTCATGGCCGGAACCTGGCCGTGACCGCCTGGCCGTGGGCCGGCAGATCCTCCACGTTCGCCAGCGCGACGACGTGGTGGGCGACGTCGCGCAGCGCCGCCTCGTCGTACTCCACGACGTGGATGCCGCGCAGGAACGACTGCACCGACAGTCCGGACGAGTGCCGGGCGCAACCACCCGTGGGTAGCACGTGGTTGGAGCCCGCCGCATAGTCGCCCAGCGACACCGGCGACCAGGCGCCGACGAAGATGGCCCCGGCGTTGCGCACCCGCATGGCCCACTCGCGGGCGTCCCGGGTCTGGATCTCCAGGTGCTCCGCCGCGTACGCGTCGACCACCCGCAAGCCCTGCGCCAGGTCGTCCACCAGCACCACACCGGACTGCGAACCGGTCAGCGCCTCGCGTACCCGGGCCTCGTGCTTGGTGGCCGGGACCTGGCGGGCGAGTTCGGCCTCGACCGCCGCCGCCAGCGACTCCGAGTCGGTGACCAGGACGCTCGCGGCGAGCGGGTCGTGCTCGGCCTGGCTGATCAGATCGGCGGCGACGTGCACCGGGTCGGCCGTGTCGTCGGCCAGGATCGCGATCTCGGTCGGACCGGCCTCGGCGTCGATGCCGACCGCGCCGCGCAGCAGCCGCTTCGCCGCGGTGACCCAGATGTTGCCGGGCCCGGTGATGACATCGACGGGTGCGCAGGTGTCGGCGGCGTCAGCGCCGGACGAGCAGTAGCCGAGCATCGCAATCGCCTGGGCACCGCCGACCGCGTACACCTCGTCGACGCCGAGCAGCGCGCACGCGGCGAGCACCCGGGCGTCGGGCAGACCGCCGTTCTCCTGCCGCGGAGGGCTGGCCACGACCAGCGAGTCGACGCCGGCTACCTGGGCCGGGACGACGTTCATGACCACGGTGGACGGATACATCGCCAGGCCGCCGGGCACGTAGAGACCGACCCGGGACACCGGGACCCAGCGCTCGGTCACGGTGCCGCCGGCCACCACCTGGGTGGTGACATCGGTGCGGCGCTGGTCCGCGTGCACCTTGCGGGCCCGGGCGATGGACTCGAGCAACGCGGCCCGTACGTCCGGATCGAGGGTGTCCGCCGCGGCGGCGATGGTCTCAACCGGAACCCGCAGGCGCGAGAGCCGGACGCCGTCGAACCGCTCGGTAGCGTCACGGATCGCCTCGAAACCGTGCTCGCGGACCGCCTCGACGACCGGGCGGATC
>JBKOWB010000162.1:0-4917 GCA_046724195.1 Actinomycetota bacterium | reverse complement strand
CGACGCACGTGCGCGTACGGGCTCGGGTCGGTCCACGGCGCACCGGCCAGGCCGTGCTCGACCGAGGTGCGCATCAGGTCGTGCCAGGCGGGGTGGAACTCGACCTCGTCGACGCGGTGGCCGTACCGGTCATGGGTGATCAGCCGGGGCTCGTACCGGTTGGCCTCGTCGGCCAAGCGCTGCGACTCGGCGGTGCCGCCGAGCCGGCCGAGCCGGTGCAGGTCGTGCGCCGCCCAGGCCGCGCCTTCGCGGGCGGCGGCGTCGAGCAGCGCCGCATCCGCCGCGATGTCGTAGTCCACGAGCGGCGGCGGCTGGTTGAACACCTCATGGGTCACGGTCCCATTGTTACCACCCGGTAGCGCGGAAAGATCAAGATCAAGTGCGCCCGCAACGCGATCTTGTGCGATTCACCCCGGATTGCAGGGCATCCCGCACAAGATCGCGAGTCAGGCCGCCGGGCGCAACGAGCGCGGCGATCCTCAGGACGAGGCCAGGTCCTCCAGCGTCGCGCGGGCGCCCTTCGTGTGCAGCGACGACAGCACCGACCGGTACGTGGACACGAACCGCTCGTTGTCGATCAGGCCGCCGAACACGTCCCGGTTCCGGATGAACGCCAGTGGATCGTCCCGCTGGCGTCTGGCCGCCGCCATCAGGACATCGCGAAGCTGGTCGACGACCTCGATAGGCCGGCCCTGCTCGTCCACGCCCTCGGCGTAGCGCGCCCAGGACGCCACCACCGCGGTCGAGCGCAGGATCTCGCCGCCCGTCTCGAGGTTGTGCCGGATGACCGGTAGCAGCCACTTCGGGATGCGGTCGGAACTCTCCGCGCACAACCGGGCCACAGTGTCCTTCACCTGCGCGTTCGAGAACCGCTCGATGAGCTGGTGCTTGTACTCGTCAAGGTCGATGCCGGGCACCGGCTCGAGCGTCGGGGTGGCCTCACGGTCCATGTAGGCCAACAGGAAGTCGGCGAACAGCGGGTCCTGCGCGACCTCGTGGACGAGCCGGTACCCGGCCAGGTAGCCGAAGTAGCAGAGCGCCTGGTGGCTGGCGTTGAGCAGGCGGAGCTTCATCAGCTCGTACGGCTCGACGTCCGCCACGACCTGAACGCCGGCGTCCTCGAACGGCGGCCGGCCCTGGCTGAACGAGTCCTCCAGTGCCCATTGCGTGAACGGCTCGCAGACCACCGGCCAGCGATCGTCCACACCGAACCGCTTGCGTACCTCCTCGCGGTCCTCGTCCGTGGTCACCGGCGTGATCCGGTCCACCATCGAGTTCGGAAACTCGACGGTCTGCTCCACGTACTTGCCGAGATCGGGGTCGCGCAGCGTCGCGAACGCGACGAAGCTGCGCCGGGCCGCGTGCCCGTTGCCCTGGATGTTGTCGCAGGACATCACCGTGAACGGGGCGAGCCCGCGGTCGCGGCGTCGGGCCAGCGACTCGGTGATGAGGCCGAACGTCGTCTTCGGCGTGACGCCCGGTTGCAGGTCGTGCTGTACGTCGGGGTTGTCGGCGACGAACTCGCCGGTGACCGCGTTGAAGTTGTAGCCGCCCTCGGTGACGGTGAGCGACACGATGCGGGTCTGCTCGTCCGCCATCTTCTCGATGACCGCCTCCGGATCGTCGGGCGCGAAGAGGTATTCCCGGATGGAACCGATGATGCTCGCCTCCATCGTGCCGTCGGGCGCCTTCACGATCAGCGTGTACAGCCCGTCCTGGGCGTCCATCACCTCCTGCATGCGCCGATCCGCCGGCATCACGCCCACGCCGCAGATTGCCCAGTCCAGCGCCTCGCCGTCGTTCATCAGCCGGTCGACGTACATGGCCTCGTGGGCGCGGTGGAAACCACCGACCCCGAAGTGCACGATTCCGGTCCGCAGCTGGCTGCGGTCGTAGCGGGGGACCGGCAGCTCGTCCGGCAGCGACGACAGATTCTGGGCGTTGAGCGGCAGCATCGGTGTCTCCTCCCCAACGCGGTGCCTGCTGACGGGGCGTCTACCTCAGCATCGCATCAGACGGACCCGGCCGTCGGGAAGGGCATATGCAGGATCTTCTTCACGGCATGCGTGGCCCCGGGGACGAACCGTCCCCGGGGCCGTGAATGTTGGCACTCGCTCCGCTCGCGCGGACCCCGGGCCTTTTGAGGCGCCGTCTTCCCTCGTCGCTTCGCTCCTCAGTCCAGACGGCACCGGCCCGGGGCCGTGAATGTTGGCACTCGCTCCGCTCGCGCGGACCCTTGTGGCCCTGCGGTCAGGCCGCGGTGGCCAACGGCTCGGTCTTCTTGGCCGAGCCCCCGGACAGGTGCCGCAGGTACGCCGGCAGCGTCAGGAACTCCGGGCACGTCCGCTCGCTGAGCAGTACCGTGAGCAGCGTCCGGGCTTGCCCGAACCGCCGCGCCGCGTCGTCGTCGAGCGCCCCCGTCTCGGCCATGACGTCGAGCTCCTCGCGCAGCATCCGGACCACCAGGCCGGCCGTGACCGGCACGCCGTAGTCGGTGGGTGTGCCCTGCGTGATCCACTGCCACAGCTGGGTCCGGCAGATCTCCGCGGTGGCCGCATCCTCCATGAGGCCGTTCAGCGCCACCGCACCCTGGCCGCCGAGCCACGCCGCCACGTACCGCAGGGCGACGCTGACATTGGTGCGCAACGCGACCTCGCTGACCACGACCGCCTCGGCCTTGATGTCGAGCAGGTCGCGCGCCGAGACCCGGACGTCGTCGCGGCGCCGGACGATCTGGTGCGGCTCGGCGCCGAGCCACTGGTCGAACACCTCGCGGCACGTCTCGACCAGGCCGGGGTGGGCCACCCACGAGCCGTCGAAGCCGTCCCCGACCTCCCGGCGCTTGTCCTGCCGGACCTGGTTGAGCGCCCGCTTCGCGGCCACCGGGTCGCGGCTGGGCACGACGGCGGCCATCCCGCCGATCGCGTGCGCGCCGCGCCGGTGACACGTCCGGACCAGCAGTTCGGTGTACGCGCGCATGAACGGCGCCGTCATCGTCACCTGCGCGCGCTCGGGCAGCACCACGTCGGGCCGGTTCTTGATCATGCTGAACAGGTAGTCCCACCGGCCCGCGTTGAGACCCGCCGAGTGCTCGCGGAGCTCGTACAGGATCTCGTCCATCTCGAACGCGGCCGTGATGGTCTCGATGAGGACGGTGGCCCGGATCGTCCCGCGCGGGATGCCGAGCAGGTCCTGGGCGAACACGAACACGTCGTTCCACAGCCGGGCCTCGAGGTGCGACTCCAGCTTGGGCAGGTAGAAGTACGGGCCGCTCCCCCCGACCAACACCCCCAGCCCGCAGTGGAACAGGTAGAGGCCGAAGTCGAACAGCGACGCCGACACCGCCCGCCCGCCGATACGCACGTGGCACTCCGGCAGGTGCCAGCCACGCGGGCGCACCATGATCGTAGGCATCGTCGCCCCGACCGCATAGCGACGGCCGTCGGCCGCGGTGAAGTCGATCCGCCCATCCAGCGCGTCGCGCAGGTTGAGCTGACCCAGGACGACGTTGTCCCAGGTCGGCGCCGTGGCGTCCTCGAAGTCCGCCATCCACACCTGGGCGCCGGAGTTGAGCGCATTGACGGTCATCTTGCGCTCCGGCGGCCCGGTGATCTCCACGCGGCGGTCCGTCAGGTCGGGCGCCGGAGGCGCCACCGACCACGACAGGTCATCGCGGATGGCCTGCGTCGAGGACAGGAAGTCGAGCTCCGTGGTACGGGTGGTCCGGCGCCGCCGGCGCCGGTCGAGCAGCTGGACCCGCCGGGCGCCGAACTCGCGATCCAGCGCGACGACGAAGTCGATGGCGTCCGGGGTGAGGATCTCGGCGTACCGGCCCTCGGTCGAGCCCGTGATGGTGACGTCTTCGAGGTTCGGCATCAGAACTGCTCCGCTTCGGTCGAGCCGGTCAGGGCGGTGGTGGAGCTCTCCGGGTTGAGTGCGGTGCTCACCGCGTCGAAGTAGCCGGTGCCGACCTCGGCCTGGTGCTTCGTCGCGGTGTAGCCGTCGGCCTCGGCCGCGAACTCGGCCTCCTGCAGCTTCACGTACGCGGTCATGCCGTCCGTGGCGTAGCCGCTGGCCAGCTCGAACATGGAGTGGTTGAGCGCGTGGAAGCCGGCCAGCGTGACGAACTGGAACTTGTATCCCATGGCGCCGAGCTCCTTCTGGAACCGGGCGATGGTGTGGTCGTCGAGGTTGCGCTTCCAGTTGAACGACGGCGAGCAGTTGTAGGCCAGCATCTTGTCCGGGTGCACCTTGTGCACCGCCTCGGCGAACGACCGAGCGAACTCGAGGTCCGGCTTGCCGGTCTCGACCCACAGCAGGTCGGCGTAGTCGGCGTACGCGACGCCGCGGGCGATCGCGGCCTCCGGCCCGCTGCGCACCCGGAAGAAGCCCTCCGCCGTGCGCTCGCCGGTCAGGAAGGGCTTGTCGCGCTCGTCCACATCCGTGGTGAGCAGGTCCGCGGCCAGCGCGTCGGTACGGGCGATGACGATGCTCGGGACACCGCAGACGTCCGCGGCCAGGCGGGCGGCGTTGAGCGTACGGATGTGCTGCGCGGTCGGGATCAGCACCTTGCCGCCGAGGTGGCCGCACTTCTTCTCGGACGCGAGCTGGTCTTCCCAGTGCACGCCCGCCGCACCGGCCGCGATCATCGCCTTCATCAGCTCGAACGCGTTGAGCGGCCCGCCGAAGCCGGCCTCGGCGTCCGCGACGATCGGCGCCAGCCAGTCCCGCTCGTGCCGGCCTCCCGCGGTGTCGATCTGGTCGGCGCGCAGCAGGGCGTTGTTGATCCGGCGCACCACCGCGGGCACCGAGTTGGCGGGGTAGAGGCTCTGGTCGGGGTAGGTGTGGCCGGCCAGGTTCGCGTCCGCGGCGACCTGCCAGCCGGAGAGGTAGATGGCCTTCAGCCCGGCCCGGACC
>JBKOWB010000270.1:0-4931 GCA_046724195.1 Actinomycetota bacterium | reverse complement strand
CAGGCAGTCGGCGAACCCGGGCCGTCCGACCGGCACCGGCTTGGCCGGCTGCTTGGCGATGTTCTGCAATGAGGTGGAGCCGACCGCGGCGCACACCTTCTTGCCGCCCAGGTCGTCGATGCTCTTGGCGGTCGAGGCGGTGGACAGCGTGATCGAGCGGCCCAGCACCAAGTCGACGTACTCGGCCTTGTCGGTGTCGGTGAACCGCCGCTGGTCCCGTAGCGCCCGCGCCGTGGCGATCAGCTCGGTGAGCATGCGGTACCCGTCCCAGAGCCGGCCGAGCGCGTCCGACGCGTCGCCCCACGCGGCGGCGGTCCGGCCGGTCAGCGGCCCCTTGTCCAGATCCTTGCGGGCCGGGTTGTCGTCCAGGTCGACCAGGTTGGCGGCGATCGCCGTCGCGGCCGCCTCGAGCCGGATCAACTCGGCGTCGGCCGGGCCGAGCACGAGGGCGGTCATCGGTACTCCGGCGCCGGCGGCGCCGGTGCGGGACCGAAGTCGCCGAGCCATTTGGCGTACGTCGACTTCCAGGTGCCGTTCTCGCGGTTCTTCTCCAGCACACCGTTGACGAAGCGGGTGAACTGGTCGTCCTTCGGCATCGCCATCCCGTACGGTTCCTCGGTGAACCGCGGCCCGACCACCTTCGCGTACGGGTCCTGGGCGGCCAGCCCGACCAGGATCGTGTCGTCGGTGGAGATCGCGTCGACCTCGTTCTGCTGGAACGCCACCAGGCAGTCGGCGAAGCCCGGCCGGCCGACCGGCACCGGCTTGGCCGCGACCTTGGCGATGTTGTCCAGCGACGTCGACCCGAAAGCGGCGCAGACCTTCTTGCCGCCCAGGTCGTCGATGCTCTTCGCGGTCGAGTCCGACGATACGAGCACCTTCTGCCCGGCGTCGTAGTAGACCGTGGAGAAGTTCACGTCCTTCCACCGGGCGCAGTTCATCGTCATGGTGTCGGCCACCAGGTCGACCGCTCCGGACGCGGCCAGCGGCACGCGCTGGTCGTACGCGATGACCTTGATCTGGATCTGGTTGGGGTTGCCGAAGATCGCCTGGGCGATCTGCCGGCCCATGTCCACGTCGAAACCCTCCACCTTGCCGGTGAACGCGTTCCGCGAGCTGAACAACAGCGTGTCCTGGCTGGTGCCGAGGATGAGCCGGCCGCGCTTCTGGATCTTCTCCATGTAGCTGCCCGCGGGCATCCGGCGGGGCGCTGGAAGCGCGCCGGTCGGCCGCAGGCTCTTGCGCGGCTGGCAGGACGTGTCGACCGGTGCGGCGGCGGGCGGCGCGGCGGATGCCGACGGCTTCGCGGCCGGTTTGGCGGCCGGTGTGTCGGTGCAGCCGGCCACCCCGGCCAGCAGGAGGGCCATGGCACCGATCAGCAGGCGGCTACGGCTCACCGGTACTCCTCGAGTCGGGCGCGGATCCCGGCGGCGGCGAGACCGCACGCTAGCAAGGCCAGCAGGGGGCCGATCACGGCGAGCGGGCCGAGCCCGCGCCCGGCCGCCACGATCTGCTTGGTGAACGTGGCCTTGCGATCCTCCAGGACGGCGCCGACCGCGTCCGTGAAACCGGTGAACGTCCTGGTGGTCTGCGGCCCGATGGCGAGCGCGACCGCGCCGTCGTAGTCGCCGCCGTCGTCGAGCTTGCGGACCGCGGCGTGGGTGTTCACATACGCGTCGTGTCTGGCCCGCAACGATTGGCCGGTGCCGCCGTCCACATCCCGGGCGATCGTGGCGAGCGGGCCGTCCGGCCGGCGGATCGCGGCAGCGGCCGCCTGGAAGTCCTTCTCGTTGGCGTCCGAGCCGCCGCGCGCGACCAAGGTCAGCGCCTCGTCGCCGCGTTCATTCAGCGCGAGGATGCGCAGGTCGGCGAGCTCGGCGACCGGGGTGGACCCGTCCGCGTCCGCATCGTGCAGGTGCACCCGCTGGGCGGCGAACACGCCCGCCGCGCCGAGTCCCAGTAGCACCGTGACCAGCGTCGCCGCCACCAGCGGGACGTTGAACGTGCGGCGGGTGGTGCGGCTCAGGTACCGCTGGGCGTACAGCAGCGCGACCAGCAGCGCCAGGATCAGCACCGCGAGCAGCGTCACCCAGATCGTGCTGCGCGAGCTCGCGTACCCGTCCTGCACCTCCTTCTGCGCGGCGGTGAACAGCGCGTCCGCCTGCGGCAGCAGCGTGTCGCGGTTGAACTGCGACGCCGCCGACAGGTAGGCCGCGCCCACCGGAAGGCCCTGCCGGTTGTCGGCGCGGGCGGTGGCGACCAGCGCCGCGTACTGCGGCACGCCCGACGAGAGGGCACGCACCGCGTCCGCGGCCCGGCCGCCGTCCGGGGTGCGCCGGGCCGCCGAGGTCAGCGCGGCGGTGGCCCGGGACAGGTCGTCGTTGTAGCGGGCGGTGAGCGCGGGCGGCTCCAGCCCGCCGGTCAGGAAAGCCTGCGCGGCGGTGGTGTCGGCGTCGGCGAGCGCGGAGTAGATCGTCTCGGCCTCCACCAGCAGCGGTTGCGCCCGATCGCCGAGGTCGCCGGTGCCGCCCGCCGCGGAATGCGCGGCCAGGCCCGCCACGACACCGGTGAGCACGCCGAGGGTGAGCAGGGCCGCGAGGACCAGCTGGAGGCGGCCGGGCGAGGTGCGGCGCAGGTGCGTGACGCGAGACACGACCGGCGCGGAGCGGTCCAGCTGGGCAGTGCTCAAGCTTCCTCCGTACCCGAATGGCTTCGTGCTTCTGCCATCGTGGAGCACGGGCGCAAAACGATCTTCGGGGGGTCAGCTGAGGGCACGTTTGAGCAGCTTGCCGGTGGCCGTCATGGGAAGCGTCTCCACGAACGTGACGATCCGCGGGTACTTGTAGCTCGCCATCTGCTCCCGGCTCCAGGCGACGAGCTCCTCCTCAGTGACCGTGGCGCCCTCCTTGCGGATGATGAACGCCTTGATCTCCTCGCCGTGACTGGGGTGCGGCACGCCGATGACCGCGGCGAGCGAGACCGCCTCGTGGGTCATCAGGACCTCTTCGATCTCCCGCGGGTACACGTTGAAGCCGCCCCGGATGATCATGTCCTTGGCGCGGTCGACGATGTAGTAGAAGCCGTCCTTGTCCCGCCGGCCCAGGTCGCCGGTGCGGAACCAGCCGTTGTTCATGACCTCGGCGGTCGCCTCGGGCCGGTTGTAGTAGCCGCGCATGATGTTGTGGCCGCGGATCGCGATCTCGCCGATCTCGTCCGTTCCCTCGATCGTGTTCCACGATTCGTCGATCAGCTTCACCTCGACCCCCCAGATCGGGATGCCGATCGAGCCCGGCCGCGGGTCGCGGTTCGGGTCGCTGAACGTGGCGACCGGTGAGGTCTCGGACAGGCCGTACCCCTCCAGGATCTGGACGCCGAAGCGCGCCTTGACCTCCTTGATGATCTCGACGGGCAGGCTCGACCCGCCGGACACCGCGCGCCGCAGGTTACCGGCGATGCGCTCCACGTCGACGCCGTCGGTAAGCGCGTTGAGCAGCCCCCAGTACATGGTCGGCACGCCCGCGAAGAACGTGATGTTCTCCTGCTCGAGCAGCTTGACGGCCGCCGCCGCCTCGAAGCGAGGTAGCAACACCAGCGTGGACGCGGTGGCGAAACCGGCGTTCATGTTGACCGTCGAGCCGAACGAGTGGAACAGCGGCAATACCAGGAGGTGGGTGTCGGTGCCCGGCTCGGACTGGAACAACCGGTTGCAGGTGAGCGCGTTGAGAAGCAGGTTCGCGTGGGACAGCTCGGCGCCCTTGGCCTGGCCGGTGGTGCCGCTGGTGTAGAGGATGACGGCGGGGTCCGTCTCGTTCGCCAGCACCGGCTCGAAGACCGGCGACATTCCGCCCAGCGCGGCGGCCATGGTCTCGGCGCCCTCGATCGGCGAGGGAGCGGCGGGGTCGGCCGTGATGAGGAAGAAGTGTTCGCACGCGGGCACCTGCTGGAAACCCGCGTGGCCCTCGGCGCCCATCGGCAGCTCGGCCGTGCCCTGGAAGCAGAAATACGCCTTCGCGTCCGAGTCGTCCAGGTGATACGCGATCTCCCGTCCCTTGAGCAGGACGTTGAGCGGCACGACGACCGCGCCGGCCTTCAGGATGCCGTAGTAGACGACCGGGAAATAGGGCAGGTTCGGGCAGGACAGCGCGACCTTGTCGCCGGGCCGGACACCGCGCGCGACCAGCAGGTTCGCGACCTGGTTGGCGGCCGCGTCGACCTGCGCGTAGCTGAGGCGCTGGTCGCCCAGTACGACGGCGGCGCGCTCGGGATGGTTGCGGGCGCTGTCCTCGAGCAGGATGGACAGATTGAGCATGCGGTCGTCTCCTCAACGGTGTGGCGGCGGTCTCAATCTCAGCATGCCAGCGGAACCTGAAAAACCCTCCGTTCCGGCAGCGCTGGGTCAGGACGCGGCGCGCAGGTGGGCCAGGACCAGCGGATCTATCGCGCCCGGGACCACGCGCTCCTCGAGGTTCTCGATGCCGGCCCAGGACGCGAGCGCCTCGTCCAGCGCCGCGACGCCCGGTCCGGACGGGTGTCCGGCCGCGGCGAGCCGCTCCCGCACCTCCGCGCCGACCGGCCCGTCCAAATCGATCAGGGTGGCCGGGTCGGGGCGCTCGAAGTACAGCGTGTGCATCTCCAGCAACCGGCCCAGCTCGGCCACCGGGTCGGGATGGTCGTCCACGCGCAAGTCGACCATGACGTCGCTGGTGCCGCCGTACCCCATGCCCTTCGCCACCACCAGCACGGCCGCGCTCTGCCGCCCGCGCCGGTCGCCGCCCGCGGCGTCGCCGGCCCGCAGCGCGGCCAGCAGGCGGTACGCGAGCCGGGACTGATCCTTCGCCGCGATCCACGCCGTCTCCATGTCGGCGACGACGGCCGGCCCGGCGAGCATGTTGCCCTGGATCGCATACCCGTCGCCAGCCACCCCGCCGGCC
>JBKOWB010000261.1:0-4725 GCA_046724195.1 Actinomycetota bacterium | reverse complement strand
GGGCCCGGGGGCGGCGGCGAGTGGATGGGTGGGTGGGGTGGGCGTGACGGGACGCACGTGTGGGATAGGCCCGATCCGTTGCGGGCGGCACCGTTCGTCACGGAGGGTGGAACGGAAGGCACGAAAAAGACGAGTGGAAGGCGGGCCATGCCCCTGCGACCCGGAGCCCGGGCCTGGGCGGTGTGGGCCGTGGGGCTGTCCGCGTACGTGGTGGGCGTCCTGCACCGCACGTCATTGGGGGTGGCCGGCCTCGACGCGCAGGAGCGGTTCGGGGTCGGTGCCGGCACGCTCGCCTCGTTCGCCGTCCTGCAGTTGCTGGTCTACGCGGGCCTGCAGATCCCCGTCGGCATGATGCTCGACCGGTTCGGGTCACTGCGGCTCGTCGTCAGCGGCGCGCTGGTCATGGCGTCCGGACAGCTGATGATGGCGTACTCGGACCACATCGCCGGGGCGGTGATCGCCCGGATCCTGGTTGGAGCCGGCGACGCCATGACGTTCATCAGCGTGCTACGTCTGGTGCCGCAGTGGTTCCCGCCGCGGCGGGTGCCGGTGGTCACCCAGCTCACCGGCATCACCGGACAGCTCGGGCAGGTGCTCAGCGCCGTACCGCTGGCGGCTCTGCTGGCAGGTCCGGGCTGGACGCCCGCGTTCGTCTCGGCGGCCGGAGCCGGGGTCTTCGTGGCGATCGTGGCGCTGGTCGCGTTGCGGGACACGCCGCGGCGACGGATCAACTCCGGGCCGGCGGTCACGTTCAGGAGGCTGGGCAGGGACCTGAGCGGGGCGTGGCGGCATCCGGGCACGCGACTCGGGGTGTGGTCGCATTTCACGACGCAGTTCACCGGCACGGTGTTCGCGTTGATGTGGGGCTTCCCGTTCCTGATCGCGGGCGAGGGGCTGCCGCGGGAGACGGCGAGCGCGCTGCTCACGGTCTTTGTGCTGGTCGGCATGGCGGCCGGGCCGCTGATCGGCGTGCTGGTGCAACGGCACCCGATGCGCCGTTCGTGGCTGGTCCTCGGGGTGGTCAGCATGAACGCGATCGGCTGGGGACTGGTGATCGCCTGGCCCGGCCGGGCTCCGCTCCCCATCCTGGTGTTGCTCGTGCTCGCGCTGGGGCTGGGCGGCCCGGGTTCGCTGATCGGGTTCGACCTGGCTCGGACGTTCAACCCGCCGAGCCGGCTCGGCACGGCGACCGGCATGGTCAACGTCGGCGGCTTCGTGGCTTCGCTCGTGACGATCCTGCTGGTCGGGTTGATCCTGGACGCCCGCACCGGCGGCCGCGCAAACTACGACATCGGCGATTTCAAGGTGGCCATGTCGGTGCAGTACCTGGTCGGCGCGATCGGCCTGGTCGGGATCCTGCGCAGCCGGCGCCTTGCCCGGCGGCGCCTGGCCGAGGAGGGCATCGTCGTCCGTCCGATCCGGGAAGTACTGGCCGAAAGGCGCGGGTTTAGTAGCGACCGTGCCGGTAAAGGCAAAAGTCTCCAAGACAACTCAGTAAAGTAGAGGAGGACATGAGCGAGCAGGCATCTGACCGGATCTGGTCCGGCATCGACATTCCGAAGACCATCGCGGGTACGCTCGCGGCCGTCTCCGCGGCCGTGGTGGGCTCGTTCCTGGGCGTCGCCGGCACGCTGATCGGTGCGGCCGTCGCCGCCGTGATCGGCTCTGTCGGAACGGAGATCTACGATCGATCGCTCAGGAAGGGCGGCAAGAAGCTCGAGGAGCTGGCGCCGGCGTTCGTCAAGGCGCCGGCCGCGGTGGGCACCCCCGCCGTCGCGGCAGCTACCGAGGAGGATTCGCCGTCGCACACCGTGCCCGAGGGGGCGAGGCGGCAGATCCGCTGGGGGCACGTCGCCGCGGTCGCCGGCGCGTTGTTCGTGCTGGCCGTGGGCTCACTGACGGCGTTCGAGCTGGCTACCGGCAAGTCGGTGGCGTCGACGGTCGGCCACAGCACCGGCGCGAAGACCACCATCGGCGGCGTTCTGAGAGGTGGCGGCGACCCGGCGTCAACGCCCACTCCGGCACCCTCCGCGACGCCCTCGGACACGACGCCGACGACGACCCCGACCACCGAACCCACCACGGAAGCGCCGACCAACACCACGGCGCCGACCACGCCGACCACGACGCAGCCGACCACCCCGCCGCCGACGGCCGGCGCGCCCGGCCCGGGGCCGACGGCCGGTACGCAGAACCACAACGCACCCTGACCTCGTGAGGAGCGTGCCAGCGTGAACGCCAACGACGTATTGAACGACGCGTTCGGGCGGCTGCCCGGGTTGGTCCGGCGCGCGGTCCGGAACCTGACCCCGGAGCAGCTGACCTGGGCGCCGGCCGAGGGCGCGAACACGATCGGATGGCTGGTCTGGCACCTCGCGCGGACACAGGACGGGCACGTCTCGGAACTACTCGGCGAGGAGCAGGTCTACCTCTCCGGTGACTGGGCACCGAAGTTCGGCCTCAAGGCGGACCCGTCCGACACCGGCTACGGCCATTCGGCCGCCGAGGTCGCCGCGGTGCGGCCGGAGAGCTGGCACGTGCTCGTCGACTACTACACCGCCGTTCACCAGCGGACCATGGCCTTCGTGGAGGGCCTTACCGAGGACGACTTCGACCAGATCATCGACGAACGCTGGGACCCGCCGGTCACCGTGGGCGTCCGGCTGGTCAGCGTACTGGGCGACGACACCCAGCACGCCGGCCAGGCGGCCTACGTGCGCGGCCTGCTCTAAGCCCCGTTTGGTACGGGCGACAGCGTCACGACGACGGGAGCTCCGCGATCGGCAGCCGGACCTGGAACTGGGTGTCGCCCGGCTGCGACTTCAGGACGATGTCACCACCGTGGCCGTTGACCACGATCCGGTACGAGATGTCCAGGCCCAGGCCGGTGCCCTCGCCCACCGGCTTGGTGGTGAAGAACGGCTCGAAGACACGCTTGCGCAGCGCCTCGGGCACGCCCGGACCGGTGTCACCGATGGACACGACGACGTCATCGTCCTCGCGGAACGTCCGGATCGTCAGGGTGCCCACGCCGTTCATCGCCTGCACCGCGTTGTCGATCAGATTCGTCCACACCTGGTTGAGCTGCGCGGGCTGCGCGGGGATCTGCGGGAGCGTGCGGTCGTAGTCCTTGACGACCTTGATCCCACTGCCGAGCTTGTGGCTCAGCATCACCAGCGTGCTGTCCAGGCCGGTGTGCACGTCGATCCACTGGTGCGCGGCCCGGTCCGTCTGCGAGTACTGTTTCGCCGCCGCCACCAGCGACGACACTCGGCTGGTGGCGTCCTCAATGTCGGTCATCAGCTGCTCGGTCTCGAGCGCGTACGCGATCCAATGCACTGCCTGATCGAGCAGGCCGGTGTCGACCTTGGCCTCGATCTCGGTGAGGCATTCCACGTCAAGGCCGCCCTGGGCGAAGACGGGTGCGATGTCCCAGGCGCCGGTGACGCCGCGCTTCTCCAGCCAGTCGCCGAGCTCGTCCTCACGGTCGGCGGCCTGCATCGCGGTCAGTGTCGGCGCCTTGGCCGCGCGTTCGATGACGGACTCTTGAAGCTCGACCAGCGCGTCGAGCTGAGCCGGCGGCACCTTACCGGCGGCCAGCATGCCGAGCTTGTGCCGCATGCCGGCGACCCGTTGGCGCAGCGCGCTGGTGGCCCGGGACGCGGCTGCCGCCGGATTGTTGAGCTCGTGCATGAGGCCCGCGGAGAGCGCCCCGAGCGCGGCGAGACGCTGGCGCTCACCTATCGCGGCCTGCCGGTCACGCATGCCGAGCGCGAGACCCTCGAGCAGGTGGATGGCCATCGGGAACCACTCGCGCATCATCCAGCCGAAGTCGGCCGCGGACATCACGAAGAATTCCGAGTCGTCCAGCGCCCGCATCGACGCCATGTAGGCGCGCGGCACGCCGTCGTCGCGCAGGTACGCCTGGGTGGCGCCCATGTACACGCCGCGCTGCTCGGTGCGGGTGGTCTGCACGTCGTCCTGACCGATCCGGCGGCTCAGCGAGATCGTGCCGCTGAGCAGCACGAAGAAGCTCTCGGCCGGATCGCCTTCGCGTAGCACCAGACCGCCGGCCGGTACGCGCATCGTGCAGCCGTGGGCGCTGACCCAGGCGAGTTGCTCGTCGGAGAGCTTCTCGAACAGGAACAGGGTCTTCAGCTCGTCCGGGGTGAGCTGGCCAGGTTCACACGGCTCGAGCCGGACCGGCTCGCGTTCCGCCGTCTCAGTGCTCATCTACTGTGCCTCCAGGTAACGATGGACCAGCGTGACGGCCATCGCGCCCTCGCCGACCGCCGAGGCCACCCGCTTGACGGAGTTGGCCCGGACGTCGCCGGCTGCGAAGATGCCGGGAACACTGCACTCCAGATAGAACGGATCCCGGTCCCGATCCCATCCCGTTGGGCGAGTGCCATTTCTCAAAAGATCGGGGCCGGTGTATATGAAGCCCTTCTCGTCCCGGGCCACCGTGTCGCCGAGCCAGTCCGTACGCGGCTCGGCGCCGATGAAGACGAACAGGTAACCGCACTCCATGGTCGTCTCCATGCCGTTCTTGCTGTCGCAGATCGTGATGGCCTGCAGGTGGCCGTCACCGTGCGCGGAGATCACCTCGCACCGGGTCCGGACGCGCACGTTCTCGATCTTGTTGAGCTCCTGGATCAGGTAGTACGACATCGACGCCTCGAGCGAGTCGCCGCGGACCAGCAGCGTGACGGTGCGGGCGTAGCG
>JBKOWB010000182.1:0-9447 GCA_046724195.1 Actinomycetota bacterium | reverse complement strand
CGCCGTCGGCGCCGTCCGGCTGTCCACGAGGCTGGGACTGCCCAGCCTGCTGGTCTACCTGGCGCTCGGCGTGGCCATCGGCGAGGCCGGGCTCGGCATCCGGTTCGACGACGCCGACCTCACCCGCACCCTGGGCATCTGCGCCCTCGTCGTGATCATCGCGGAGGGTGGGCTGACCGCACGCTGGAGCACGTTGCGGCCGGTCCTCGGGTTGTCCGCGACGCTGGCCACGCTCGGGGTCGCGGTGAGTATCGGGGTCGTCGGTCTGGTTGTACACCTGATCCTGGATCTTGATTGGCGGTTGGCCCTGCTGTACGGCGCGGTGCTGTCGTCGACGGACGCCGCGGCCGTCTTCGCCACGCTGCGGCGGCTGCGGCTGCCACAGCGGCTCGTGGCCACGCTCGAGGCCGAATCCGGGATGAACGACGCACCGGCCGTGTTGCTGGTCATGCTGCTGTCGACCTCGGCTCTGCTGGCCCATCCGTGGTGGTACGACGTGCTGATCCTCGCCTACGAGCTGGCGGCGGGCGCGGCGATCGGGCTGTTCGTCGGCTGGGTCGGCCGGTGGCTGCTGCGGCACGCCGCGCTGCCGTCTGCGGGCCTCTACCCGATCGCGGCGGTCGGGCTGACCGTGCTCGCGTACGCGGGCGGCGCGGTCGCGCGCGCGTCCGGTTTTCTCGCGGTCTACGTCGCCGGGGTGGTGCTCGGAAACGCCCGGCTGCCGCACCGGCGGGCCATTCTCGGTTTCGCCGACGGGCTGGCCTGGGTCGCCCAGATCGGCCTGTTCGTGCTGCTGGGGTTGCTGGTGTCGCCGGGTCGGCTGCCCGGCGCGCTGGTGCCCGCGCTGGTCGTCGGAGGCGCGCTGGTTCTGCTGGCTCGCCCGCTGTCCGTCGTCGTCTCGGCAGTCGCGGCCCGCGCCAAGGGCCTCGGCTGGCGCGGCTGCGCGTTCCTGTCCTGGGCCGGGCTGCGTGGCGCGGTGCCGATCGTGCTGGCCACGATCCCGCTCTCTGCCGGGACCCTGGGCGCCGAAGGGTTGTTCGACGCGGTGTTCTTGCTGGTCATCATCTTTACGCTGGTGCAAGCGAGTACGCTCGCGCCGGCCGCGCGGTGGCTGGGGATCAGCGCGCCGGACGAGGCCGCCGAGATCTACGTGGAGACCGCCCCGCTCGAACGGATGCACGCCGACCTGCTGCAGATCGACGTGGCGCCGGGCTCGCGGCTGGCCGGTGTGCACATCGACGAACTGCGGCTGCCGGTCGGAGCCGTGGTCACGCTCGTCGTTCGCGACGGCGCCGGGTTCGTGCCGGGGCCCGACACCCGGCTGCGGACCGGCGACGAACTGCTCATCGTCGCGACCGCGGCGGCCCGGGACGTGGCCGAGCGGCGGATGCGGGCGATCAGCCGGCGTGGGCGGCTGGCCCGCTGGTTCGGCGAGGACGGTGGCGAGAAACACGGACGCCGGGCCTGAGGCCTGTCATCATGGACCTCCATCGGCAATTCGACTGGGCGTGTTGCGTAGTTCACCCGGGTTAGCGGCAAGGGTTCCGGTGCGGCATGTTGTCGCTGGTCTTCACTTTCCGTATCCTTGCGAGCCTCCGGTGTGCGCGGTGCCTTGTCACCGCGCCATTTGTGCACGTGGGCGACACCACGTGGGAGCGACACGGCACGGTCGGCCCACAGGCCGCGCCGGCCGGGCGCGCGTCGGGGCGCGACCGGCACCGACAAGAGGACAGGTGGGCACGGCCGACGAGGGGCCGAGGCCGCCGATCCTGGAGACTGCCGATCGCCGCGACAACGCGGCCGAGGGAGCGACGATGGCCAAGGCAACCGACACCAGGTCCGCCTCGACCGCCAAGGCCGCCACGAAGCGGACCCGCACTGCGGCGGAGACCGAGAAGATCCGTGTGGCGCTGGTCGAGCGCCGTGACGAGCTGCAGACCGAGTACGACCAGACGCTCAGCGAGATCGCGGAGCTGCGCCGCGACAGGCTGACCGACTCCGCGGGCGACGATCAGGCCGACACCGGTACCAAGACGTTTGAGCGCGAGCAGGAGATCTCGCTCGCCAACAACCTGCTCGAGCGGATCAATCAGGTGGAGCGCGCCATCGACCGGCTCGGCGAGGGCAACTACGGTTGGTGCGAGCGGTGCGGCAATCCCATCCCGGTCGAGCGACTGGCGGCGTTCCCGTCCGCGACCCTGTGCGTGTCCTGTAAGCAGCTGGAGGAACGACGCTGAACGCCGACAAGGCAACCGGCGGCACGACGACGACCGAGCAGGCCGGCGGCAACCGCCCCGGCTACACGCGTGCCGCCATTGCGGTGCTCGGTGTCACCGCCGTGCTGGCGGTCGTGCTCGACCAGGTGGTGAAGGCGCTCGCCACCCACCACCTCACCGAGGGCGAGCCGGTACGCATCCTGGGTGGCCTGATCTATCTGTCGCTGCTGCGCAACGGCGGGGCGGCGTTCAGCTTCGGTCGCGGGTACACCTGGGTCTTCCCGGTGATCACGCTGGCCGTCATCGTCTGGATCGTCTGGATGGGCCGCAGGCTGCGCTCGGTGCCTTGGGCGATCGCACTCGGGCTGGTGCTGGGCGGAGCGCTCGGAAACCTGACGGACCGGCTGTTCCGGGCTCCCGGGCCGTTCGAGGGCCACGTGGTCGACATGATCAGCCTCTTCGCGCCGTACGGGAAGGGGTTTGCGATCTTCAACGTCGCGGACAGCTGCCTCACCGTTGGGGTGGCCCTGGCCGTGCTCTTGGAGCTCACCGGCCGGCAGCGGGACGGGACCCGGGCCCGGCGCGGCGAGCAGAACGAGCCCGAACCGAGTAAGAAAACCGCGTGAGCGCCCAGCGTTCCCTGCCGGTGCCGGACGGCCTCGACGGCATGCGCCTCGATCAGGCGGTATCCCGGCTGTTCGGGCTGTCCCGGTCGGCCGCCGCGACGCTTGTCGAGGCCGGCGACGCCCTCGTGGACGGCATCCCGCGGCCGAAGTCCGACAAGGTGACCGCCGGGTCGTGGCTCGAGGTCACGCTGCCCGCCCCGGCGACCGCCCCGGCCGTCGTCGCCGAGCCGGTGCACGGCCTGACGATCGTGTACAGCGACGACGACATCGTGGTGGTGGACAAGCCGGTCGGTGTCGCCGCGCACCCCAGCCCGGGCTGGACCGGCCCGACCGTGGTCGGTGGGCTCGCCGCGATGGGCCAGAACGTCGCGACCAGCGGCGCCGCCGAGCGCCAGGGCGTGGTGCACCGCCTCGATGTCGGAACCAGCGGGCTCATGGTGGTGGCCAAGAGCGAGCTGGCGTACAGCGCGTTGAAGCGGGCGTTCAAGGAGCGCGAGGTGGACAAGCGCTACCACGCCGTGGTGCAGGGCCATATGGATCCGCTGCGCGGCACCATCGACGCGCCGATCGACCGGCATCCGACCGCCGATTACCGGTACGCGGTGATGTCCGGCGGCAAGCCAAGCGTCACGCACTACGACACGCTCGAGGCGTTCCGGGCGGCGAGCCTGGTCGACGTGAAGCTCGAGACGGGCCGCACGCACCAGATCCGGGTACATTTCGCCGCGCTGCGGCACCCCTGCGTCGGCGATCTCACGTACGGCGCCGACCCCACGCTGGCCGCCCGGCTGCGCTTGAGCCGGCAGTGGCTGCACGCCCGCGAGCTGGGCTTCCTGCACCCCCGTACGCAGGACGAAGTCCGCTTCGTCAGCGACTACCCTGACGATCTGGAGTACGCACTGGACGTGCTCCGCGAAGCGGGCTGACAGGGGAACTCCGCAGATGGGGGCCGGAGCGGGAACGCTGTCGCGCGGCCTTCCGTTGCGCCTCGCGACCGGCCTCTTGCTGGCCTCGGTCGCGACCGTCCTGGTCGCGTCGATATGGACCGCCGACCGTGGCCCCGAGCCGGACTCCGGCACCGGGCCGGACCTGATTCGGGTCGGTGTCGTCGAGGGTCAATCCGTGCCCGGCTACCTGCGTTCCAGCCAGGGCGAGCTGGCCGCGCTGCTACGTGGTTCTGCCCCGGCCACCCCGACCTGGGCGTTGGTCAGCCTGAACGCCTATTTTCCGCCGGACCGGCTGATGTCCGTGCTGGGCGGCGTGGCGGTGGCGCAGGTGTACGCCCGCGCCCAGCTGCCGGGGATCATGACCCAGGTAGTGCGCATTCCGGTCTATCGAATGCCGGACGACGTGGTGAACGGAATGCTCAGCGCGGCGGCCGGCCGTGATCGGGAGCGGGCGGACTACCAGCAGCTCGGCGCGGAGCTCCGCGGCGGCGGCGAGGACGAGTTGCGGCTGCGCCGGGCGTACGAGTCCGCCGAGCGGACCGCGGCCGACGAGGCGGCGGCGTACCGGGCGCGGTGCTCGTGCGTGTTCGCGGCCGTGGTGCGCGCCGCACCGATCGCGCTCGAAGGCATCGCCGGCCACGCCGAGTGCGTGCCGTCGACCCCGCCCCGGAGGTTCGCCGTCTGGACCGCACCGAGTTCCGGCCGCCGCTGCCTGAGCTGCGCACGACGGAGCCCGACGAGCCACAGATCGCGACGACACCCCCACCGCCCGCCGCATCGCTTGTTGCCTCGGGCACGCCTGCGCCGCTACCCTCGTCGACCGGGGCCAATGTGACATCTGCCTCGTCCGACAATTCCGGTCCGGGGTCCGTCCCCTCTGCCCCGGCATCGGAGGAACGCGCTGCCGCACCCTCTGCACCAGCCCAGAGCCACGCCCCCGCGGTTTCGACCGCGACGGCAGGCGTTCCTGGGCGTTAGATCCCTCGTCCGCAAGCGTCGAGGCAGCCGCCGGCGGATGAGGCTTTGGTAGTGGCCCGATTAGGGTGGCGTCCGTAGCCTGTCTAGGGCAACGACGCCCGTCCGGAAAGACCGAGTAGAAGCGCAGGGAGGACAGCCGTGGATGGGACCGAGACCGGCTGGGGCCGGCCTGCGGAACCAGCCCCGCGTTGGCGGGCGCTACTCGATCGCGCCCGGCACGGTGCCCGGACCGAGGACGCGGCCGCGGAGGACGCGCAACCGGAGGATCCCGCCACGATCCGGCAGGCCCCGCCTTCGGCTGTGCAGCCCCTGCCCAGCCGGCCGGTGGGCGCGCTCGAGCGCCGGCCGTTCAACCCGTTCGAACAACGGGGCGCCGCCGAGCCTCGGCCGGAAGCGCGCCCCGCCAATCCGCTCGACCGGCGGCCGGTGAACCCGTTGGATCGGCGTGCACCGCGGAACGGGTCGATCGAGCCGCGGCCGGCCGAACCCCGGCCCGTGAACCCGCTGGAGGCGCGCCGCCAGTCCCGCATCGGCGAGGGTTTCCTCGGCCGCGCCGAAGCCGAGCCGCACCACAGCTTCTTCAACCCGAACACCCGCGCCGCGCCGCCGCCGCCGATCACTCGGGTCCCTCCGGAGAACGGCTATCCGCCGGCCCGGGCGGCCGCGTCGGTGGGTTCGGCCGCGGTGCTGCCGCCGCCTGCGGCCACGCCCACGCCGACGTCGCCGGCCGCCCGGATCGAATGGCGCCAGGCAAAGCCGGACGAGGAGCTGGAGCGCGCCATCGCGCTGATGCGGCGCAAGCTCGGCACGCCGCGGGTGATCGCGTTCGCCAACCCTAAGGGCGGCGTGCACAAGACCACCGCGACGGTGCTGGCCGCCGCCACGATCGGCAGCGTGCGCGGCCGGGGCGTACTGGCCTGGGACGACAACGAGCTGCGTGGCACGCTCGGCCTACGGGCCGGCAGTGCCCGCCACGCCCGGACGATCCGGCACCTGATCAGCGACCTGCTGCAGATCGAGAACCTGCACGGCGACGAGCTCCTGCACTCCCTCGACGACTACCTGCGGCATGCTTCGGACGGCTCGTACGACGTGCTCGCCGGTGAGGAGAACCCGAGGTTCGCCCAGCGGCTCGACCAGAGCACGGTGCGCCGCGTGATGGACCTGCTGCGCCGCACCCACGACGTGATCTGTGTGGACACCGGCAACAACGTCGAGAGTGTCAACTGGCAGACCGTGATGAGAGCGGCCGACCAGCTGGTCATCACCACGGTGCCGCGCGAGGACGCCGCGTTCACCGCGGATTGGATGCTCGACCTGCTCAACGACACCGGCATGGAGGACATCGCGGCGAACGCGGTGACGTTGCTCTCCTGCCCGTCGCCGGGCAAGATGCCCCTGCTCGACGACCTGACGAAGCACTTCAAGACCCGGACCCGCGCGGTCGCGGTGGTGCCTTACGACCCGGCGCTCGAGGTCGGGTCGTCCATCGAGTACGCGGACCTGCTGCCCGAGACCCGCCAGGCGTGGCTGCGCGCCGCCTCGACGATGATCGAGCCGTTCGCCGAATAGCCGGGTGTCGCCGGTGTTTGTTGTCGGAGGGCCGGACTAGGCTCGCTTCGTCGGTCGCGGGCAGCGAACAAGGGGGCTCCGGGTGTCTGACTCGTTCGTGCACCTCCACGTGCACACCGAGTATTCGATGCTCGACGGCGCCGCCCGGCTCAAGGACCTGCTGGCCGAGGCCGGCCGCCTCGGCATGCCGGCCGTGGCGATGACCGACCACGGCAACATGCACGGGGCGTTCGACTTCTACAAGCAGGCGACCGCCGCCGGCGTGACTCCGGTGATCGGCGTCGAGGCGTACGTGGCGCCCGAGTCGCGGCTGCACAAGGCCCGGGTCAGGTGGGGCCGGCCGGAGCAGAAGAGCGACGACATCTCCGGTAACGGCGCGATCACCCACATGACGATGTGGGCCCGCAACGCGGTGGGGCTAAAAAATCTGTTCCGGCTCAACTCGCGCGCGTCGATGGAGGGCCACTACGTCAAGTGGCCGCGGATGGACATGGACCTCATCGGCGAGCACGCCGAGGGCATCATGGCCACCACCGGCTGCCCGTCCGGCGCGGTGCAGACCCGGCTGCGGCTGGGCCAGTTCGACGAGGCGCTCAAGGTGGCGTCGGCTTACCAGGACATCTTCGGCAAGGACAACTACTTTCTGGAGCTGATGAACCACGGCCTCGACATCGAGCGCCGGGTCCGGGACGGCCTGGTGGAGATCGGGCGGAGGCTTGGCATCCCGCCGGTCGTCACCAACGACTCGCACTACACCGTGGAAGAGCAGGCGACTGCGCACGACGTGCTGCTCTGCGTGCAGACCGCCAGCAACGTCGCCGACCCGAACCGGTTCCGCCTCGAGGGCAGCGGCTACTTCATCAAGTCCGCCGAGCAGATGCGCGCCGTCGACTCCTCCGACATCTGGCTGGAGGGCTGCCGCAACACCCTGCTGGTCGCCGAGAAGGTCGACCCGGCCGGGATGTTCGAGTTCCGCAACCTGATGCCGCGCTTCCCGGTGCCAGAGGGGGAGACCGAGGAGTCCTGGTTCCGCAAGGAGGCCTTCGCCGGCCTGGGCCGCCGCTACCCGGACGGCATCCCGGACGGGCACGTCAAGCAGGCCGAGTACGAGCTGGGCGTCATCATCCAGATGGGCTTCCCGTCGTACTTCCTCGTGGTCGCCGACTTCATCCAGTGGGCGAAGAGCCAGGGCATCGCCGTCGGTCCGGGCCGCGGGTCGGCCGCCGGCTCGCTCGTCGCGTACGCCCTCGGCATCACCGACCTCGACCCGTTGCAGCACGGCCTGATCTTCGAACGTTTCCTCAATCCAGAGCGCGTCTCGATGCCCGACGTCGACATCGACTTCGACGAGCGCCGGCGCGGCGAGGTGATCCGCTACGTCACCGAGCGGTGGGGCGAGGACAAGGTCGCGCAGATCGCGACGTTCGGCACGATCAAGGCGAAGGCCGCGATCAAAGATTCGGCCCGGGTGCTCGGTTACCCGTACGCGGTCGGCGACCGGATCACCAAGGCGATGCCGCCGGCCGTGATGGGCAAGGACATCCCGCTCTCCGGCATCTTCGACCCCGAGCACAGGCGCTACGGCGAGGCCGGCGAGATCCGGGCGCTGTACGAGCAGGACCCAGACGTCAAGAAGGTCATCGACACCGCGCGCGGCATCGAGGGACTGATCCGGCAGACCGGCGTGCACGCCGTCGGCGTGATCATGAGCGCCGAGCCGATCATCGAGCACATCCCGCTCATGCGCCGTGACGCCGACGGCGTGATCATCACGCAGTTCGACTATCCGACCTGCGAGACGCTCGGCCTGCTGAAGATGGACTTCCTCGGCCTGCGCAACCTCACGATCATCGACGACGCGGTCAAGAACATCGAGCTCAACCACGGCAAGAAGCTCGACCTGCTGACCCTGCCGCTGGACGACAAGCCGACGTACGACCTGCTGGCCCGCGGCGACACGCTGGGCGTGTTCCAGCTCGACGGCGGCCCGATGCGTTCGCTGCTGCGCCTGATGAAGCCGGACAACTTCGAGGACATCTCCGCCGTCCTGGCGCTGTACCGGCCCGGCCCGATGGGCGCGAATTCGCACACCAACTACGCGCTGCGCAAGAACAAGCAGCAGGAGATCGTGCCGATCCACCCCGAGCTGGAAAAGCCCCTGGAAGAGATCCTCGGCCCGACGTACGGGCTGATCGTCTACCAGGAGCAGGTGCAGCGCGCCGCGCAGATCCTCGCCGGGTACTCACTCGGCAAGGCCGACCTGCTGCGGCGGGCCATGGGCAAGAAGAAGAAGGAGGTCCTGGACAAGGAGTTCGTGCCGTTCCGCGACGGCATGAAGGAGCGCGGCTACTCCGACGCTGCGATCAAGGCGATCTGGGACATCCTGGTCCCGTTCGCCGACTACGCGTTCAACAAGGCCCACACCGCCGGGTACGGCCTGGTGTCGTACTGGACCGGCTATCTCAAGGCCAACTACCCGGCCGAGTACATGGCCGGGCTGCTCACCAGCGTCGGCGACGACAAGGACAAGATGGCGATGTACCTGGCCGAGTGCCGGCGCATGGGTATCCACGTCCTGCCGCCCGACGTCAACCAGTCCGCCGGGCCGTTCACGCCGGTCGGTACGAACATCCGGTTCGGTCTCGCCGCGGTGCGCAACGTCGGCCACAACGTCGTCGACGCGATCGTGCGGTGCCGGCAGGCAAAATCCGGGGAAGCGCAGGGCGGCTATCGAGATTTTTATGACTTCCTGTCCAAGGTGGACGCGGTCGCCTGCAACAAGAAGACCGTGGAATCGCTGATCAAGGCCGGCGCGTTCGACTCGATGGGGCACACGCGCAAGGGCCTGCTCGCGGTGCATGCCGAGGCGATCGACGCGTACGCGGATGTGAAGCGCAACGAGGCGGCCGGGCAGTTCGATCTCTTCGGGGCGTTCGGCGACACCGAAGGGGGCAGCGCCGCGACGGTCGCGATGCCGCCGATCGGCGACAGCGAGTGGGACAAGCGGGACAAGCTGGCCTTCGAGCGGGAGATGCTCGGCCTGTACGTCTCCGACCACCCGCTCGCCGGGCTCGAACAGCTGCTCTACTCGTCCGCCGACTGCACCAT
>JBKOWB010000016.1:0-3783 GCA_046724195.1 Actinomycetota bacterium | reverse complement strand
GAGCTGGCGATGTTGGCGGCGGCGACGCGCAGCGCGTGGTGCTCCGCCGGGAGCGCCGCGACGGCCTCGTGCAGCAGGCGGCTCTTGCCGATGCCGGCGGCGCCACTGAAGACCAGCCCACGGTTGGTGGGCTCGGCGGCGACGGCGATGAGGCGCGCCCGTTCACCGGCTCGACCGACGAAGTCCCAGCGCGCCATCGGCCCAGCATATCGAGATGCGTCACCCCGATGTCACTGCCAGTGCTGCATCGATGCTGAGTAGCAATAGTTGAACTCGTGAGTAACCCGACAGGTGTTCGAAGTGCGTCGTGGTTATCACCGCCCTGAGCTGCGGTTCCGGGTTCGGGTTCAACAACCGCGCGGATCCGGTGGCACGATGGGGGGCATGGCGTTGCCTCAGGTCGCTCCCGTCGAGACGCCGGAGATCGAGGAGGTCCCGCTTGATGACCGACAATGGGTCACCATCGTGTGGGACGACCCGGTCAATCTCATGTCGTACGTGACCTGGGTGTTCCAGAAGCTTTTCGGCTACAGCCATGAGAAGGCCGAGAAGCTGATGCTCGATGTGCACTACAAGGGCAAGGCGGTGGTGTCAACCGGCACCCGGGAGCGGATGGAGATGGACGCTTCTCAGCTACACGGCTACGGTCTGTGGGCGACGGTTGACCGAGCGTGATTGAGCCATCATCTGGAGTGGCTCATGAGTGGGCGGGTGGATTGACAGATGTTCCGACGCAACGGCAGTCAGTGCGTGGCCACGTTCGCCGTCGACGAGGTACGCGTGTTGCGGAAGGTCGCCGGTGAGGTCGTGGGCCTGATGATCGACGGCTTCGACCGCAGTGACCCGGTCGTCGGGCGGTTGTTCCCCGACATCTATCCCGACAGCCCCGAGGACTCGGCGGAGTTCCGCCTCTACACCGAAGGCGACCTCAAGACCAGCAAGATCGATCAGGCCGGTGCGATCCTGGCCGCGCTACCCGACGACGGGCCGGGCGAGGTACGCCTCGACGCCGAAACGGCCGAGGCCTGGCTGCGCGCGATCAACGACGCCCGGCTGGCCATGGGCACCCGCCTCGACATCCAGGCCGACACCGACCTCGCCGATGAGCTGGACGACGCGGTGCTGCACGATCCCACGTCCAGCCGCGTCTTCCAGCTCTCGGTCTACGCCTACCTGGGCTACCTACAGGAGTCGCTGCTCAACGCGCTACCCGAGGTCGACTAGCATCCACGTCGTGCTGCGTGCGTGAGCACGGCCACGCCACGTCAAGAGCCGCCGCACGTTAGGGTTACAGGCGTGCTGACCATCGACAGCGCGATCATCGACGCGATCGTCGCCCACGCGCGCCGGGACCACCCCGACGAGGCGTGCGGCGTCGTGGCCGGGCCCGCGGGCAGCGACCTGCCCACCCGGCACATCGCGATGGACAACGCGGCCCGGTCGATGACCTTCTACCAGTTCGACTCGATGGAGCAGCTACACGTCTGGCGCGAGATGGACGACAACGACGAGGAGCCGGTGGTCATCTACCACTCGCACACCGCGACAGAGGCGTACCCGTCCCGCACCGACATCTCCTTCGCCGGCGAGCCCGGCGCCCACTACCTGCTCGTGTCGACCCGGGATCCGGGGCGCGAGGAGATCCGATCGTTCCGTATCGTGGACAACGTGGTGACCGAGGAAGAGGTCAACATCGTGGATGCGACGGTGGACGCGTGAGTGTGAGTGCGGTGCAGTCGTACATGTTCGGGCAGAGCCCCGTGTCGGTCGACTACGAGTGTCGCTGAGCGACGACTCCCGACCTGCCCGCGTTCGACACTCCCAAGGAGCATCACAGTCATGACTATCGAAGTTCGCGTTCCCACTATCCTGCGCAGCTACACCGGCGGCGCCAAGGTCGTCGAGGGCTCCGGTGACACGCTCGGCGCTCTGATCGACGACCTGGACGCCCAGCACCACGGCCTCAAGGGCCGGCTGATCACGGACGAGGGCGGCCTGCACCGCTTTGTGAACGTCTACGTCAACGACGAGGACGTCCGCTTCCTCGGTGCGCTGGACGCCAAGCTGTCCGACGGCGACTCGGTGACGATCCTGCCGGCCGTGGCCGGCGGCGCCATGGGCTTCGCGGCCGCGGCCGCGCTCCTCGGGCGGTAGCGGTCGTGGCTCGCTACGAGAGCCTTCTGGACGCCTGCGGGGGCACGCCGCTGGTCGGCCTGCCTCGCCTGTCGCCGACGGTGCCCGATGGGGCACCGCCGGTACGGCTGTGGGCGAAGCTCGAGGACCGCAACCCCACCGGCAGCGTCAAGGACCGGCCCGCGCTGTTCATGGTGCGCGAGGCCGAGGAGTCCGGCCGGCTGCGGCCCGGCGACACCATCCTCGAGCCGACCAGCGGAAACACCGGCATCTCGCTGGCCATGGTCGCGAAGCTGCGCGGCTACCGGCTGGTCTGCGTCATGCCCGAGAACGTCTCGGCCGAACGCGTCCAGCTGCTTCGGATGTACGGCGCGGAGATCATCTTCTCGCCGGCCGCGGGCGGCTCGAACCAGGCCGTCGCGGTGGCCAAGCAGATCGCGGCCGAGCACCCCGACTGGGTCATGCTCTTCCAGTACGGCAATCCGGCCAACGCCCGCGCGCACTACGAGACGACCGGTCCCGAGCTGCTGCACGACCTGCCCACGATCACCCACTTCGTGGCCGGGCTGGGCACCACGGGCACGCTCATGGGCACCGGGCGCTACCTGCGGGAAAAGGTCGAGGGCATCGAGATCGTCGCGGCCGAGCCGCGCTACGGAGAGCTCGTGTACGGCCTGCGCAACATCGACGAGGGGTACGTCCCCGAGCTGTACGACGCCACGGTGCTCAGCCGCCGGTTCTCGGTCGGCACCCGCGACGCGGTCCTGCGCACCCGGCAGCTCGTCGAGGTCGAGGGCATTTTCGCCGGGCTGTCCAGCGGCGCGATCCTGCACGCCGCGCTCGCGGTGGCGCACGAGGCGGTCCGGGACGGGCGCCGCGCCGACGTGGCGTTCGTGGTCGCCGACGGCGGGTGGAAGTACCTGTCCACCGGCGCGTACGGCGGTACGCTGGCCGACGCCGAGGAAGCGCTCGAGGGCCAGCTGTGGGCGTGAGGTGAGAGGTCACCAGGCCTCACCCTGTGCAACGCAGGCGGCTCACGAGGCGTAACGCGCGCAACGATGGCCGAGGTCACGGGCGGTGTGACGTACGTTGTCGATTTCGCGACAAATCGATCAGACCTTTACGCGGCGCACTGGTCCCGGCGTACGCTTCGCTCCGTGATTGACTGGTCTGACGACATCGCCAAGGGCCGGTCGGGCGGGGCATGGACGACCCAGCGTGAACCAGAGGGACCCGTATGCGACTGACCGTTCTCGGCTGCGCCGGCAGTTTTCCCGGCCCCGAGTCGGCCTGTTCCGCCTACCTCGTCGAGGCGCAGGGCTTCCGTCTGTTGATCGATTTCGGCTCGGGCTCGCTGTCCGCCCTGCAGCGCTACGCGGACCTCGACAGCGTCGACGCGATCATGCTGACCCACCTGCACTGCGACCACATGCTGGACGCCTGTTCGTACGTGGTGGTGCGCCGGTACGGCCCGGACGGCCCGAAACCGCCGGTGCCGGTGTACGCGCCGATGGGTGCCGCCGAGCGGATCTCGGCCGCATACAGCGCGGACAACGAGCCATTGGACGACGTCTTCACGTTCTACGGACTGCAGCCGGGTACGTTCCCGATCGGGCCGTTCACGGTCACGGTGGACCGCGTCAACCACCC
>JBKOWB010000038.1:0-4783 GCA_046724195.1 Actinomycetota bacterium | reverse complement strand
CGAGCCGGTGAACTCGTCCGACCAGACCAGCTTCCAGCCGGCCGGGTTCGCCGGCCGGTTCGTGGTGGCCTTCTTGATCGGCTTCGTGGTCGGTTTCGTGGTCTGCTTCCTGGCCGGCGCGGTGGTGGCCGGCGGCGTCGTGGTCGGCTTCGCTAGCGGTGCGGAGGACGAGGCCGGCGGCGGCGTGCTCGGGGTGGTTTCGGCTACCGGCCGAACCGTCGGGCGGCTGTTGCTCGCGATGATCGGCAGGGCGGAGGCCGCGGTGGCGGCGATCGCGGCAGCAGCGGCGACGGCGAGGGTACGGTTGTGCCGCCGTCGCCGATGCGCCCCGCCTCGCGCGTGCGCGCCGTGCGGCATCGATGCTCTTCCTTCGCCGTGCGTCCAAGGTGTCCGGTCGATGGCAGAGCGTAGCGTCGGAGGCGGTAAGATCACAGCCCGGAAAATCGGGCCCTAACGACCACTTAAGGCCAGGTTAATGGGAACCGGCCCGGGCTACGCCGGGAGGCGCACCTCGAAGCGGCAGCCACCGCGGACGTTGCCGGCCTGTACTCGTCCGCCTTGTGCCTCCACGAGCCCGCGCACGATGGCGAGACCCAACCCGCCGCCGCCCTCCGCGCCCGGCGTACGGGCGCGTGAGCCGCGGAACGCTACGTCGAACACCCGCGGGAGATCTGCCTCGGGGATGCCGCCGCAGCTGTCGGAGACCGCCAGCCAGACGTCGTCGCGGCCACGGCCCGCATCGATGTGGACCGTGCCGTCGGGCGGCGTGTACCGCACGGAGTTGATCAGCAGGTTGGCGACGATCCGGGCCAGCTCCGGTTCGCTGGCGGTGACCACCGGCCATCCCGACTCGGCCGCGACGATACGGATGCCGCGGCTCGCCGCGAGCGGCGCCGCGGTGGCGATCGCGTCGGACACGACGTCGGCGAGCGGCACCGCGGACGGAGAGAGCCGCAGCGCGCCGGCGTTGATCCGGGACAGCTCGAACAGGTCGTCGACCAGCCCGCTCATCCGGTCGGTCTCGGCCCGGATCCGCCGGTGGTACTCCGCCACGGTCGCCGGATCAGCGACCACGTTGTCCTCGAGCGCCTCGGACATCGCACGTAGCCCGGCGAGCGGCGTCCGCAGGTCATGCGACACCCAGGCGACCAGGTCGCGGCGGCTCGCCTCGGCCTGGGCGGCCCACATCGCCGCGGCGGCGAGCCGGCGGCCGAACGCGAGGCCCACGCCGAGGCTCACCACGGCGGCCGCGGCCACCGTGACGAGGACGACCTGCAGGTCGTGCCCGGACAGGAACATGGCCTGGGCGACGGCCACCACGCCGGCGGCGACCGCGGCCACCGTGATGGCCAGCAACATGCCGACATGCACGGTGATCGAGCGGCCGCGGAGCAGCCGGAGCACGCCCGCGCCGACCACCCCGACCAGGCCGCCGGCGCCGAGCGCGTAGAGCGTGATGAGCAGCAGGTCACGCATGGCCGGCCGGCTCGTATCGGTAGCCCACGCCCCACACGGTCAGCAGCCGGATAGGCACGGCCGGATCGGCTTCGATCTTCTCGCGCAGCCGCCGCACGTGCACCGTGACGGTCGACTGGTCGCCGAACCGCCAGCCCCAAACCTGCTCCAGCAGCTGCGCCCGGGACCAGGCCCGGGCCGGATGCCGCATCAGGAACTCCAGCAGGTCGAACTCGCGAACCGTCAGCGCCAGCGGCCGCCCGCCCAGTTCGGCGATGCGCCGCCCGGTGTCGGCGGTCAGGTCCCCGTCGCGCAGCAGCACCGGGCGGTTGTCCTCGGTGCTCGGCGCTGCCCGGCGCAGCACCGAGCGCACCCGCAGCACCAGCTCGCGTACCGAGAACGGCTTCGTCACGTAGTCGTCCGCGCCCACCTCCAGCCCGACGACCCGGTCGGCCTCCTCACCGAGCGCGGTGAGCATGACGACCGGCAGGTCCGGCAGCTCGCGGCGCAGCCGCCGGCAGACCTCGAGCCCGTCGATGCCCCCGAGCATGAGGTCGAGCACGACGAGGTCGGGTGTCTCGGCGGCCACGGCGGCGAGCGCGGCGAGGCCGTCGGCGGCCAGCCGGACCCGGAAGCCGTCCTGCTCCAGGTAACGGCGGACGACATCGCTGACGGTCGGATCGTCGTCGACGACCAGCACTTGGTGTCCCACGCTCGCGACGCTACCCACCTCGGCGCGCTCGGCGCCTTTCCATACCCTTACGAGCGCCCAGTGATCCGATCCAAATCACGATCAAAATCACGATCAGGCCGCGATCGTACGGGAGGGGAAGCGCCGACGGGTTATCCGGTGACCGGCCGAAACCCAGCACCAATGGCAGCGCCACGACCGACACGGCGAGGCTGATCAGCGCCGCCACCCGCGTCGTCGACTGCCAGCGGACCGGGACGAACCGGCCGATCAGCGCGCCGGCCCCGATCACCAGCGGCAGGAAGACGGCGTCGTGCAGCACCAGGACCGCGATCAGGAACACGGCCACGCCGACCTTGTTCACGTCGCCGTCGAACAGCGCGCCGGCCACGGCGTACGCCATGACCAGCGCGCCCGCCGCGATCAGCGCGTGCCGCACGTCGAGCTTCGGGCGCCGCATCGCGGGCCTCCCGCGTCTAATCGCGAGCCCTGCGCGTCTAATCGCGAGCCCTGCGCGCCTCATCGTGGGCCTCGCACGGTGATCCGGCCGATCCACTTGGTCTGCAGGACGCCGGGCCGGTTTGGCGCGATCAGCCGGGCCGGGTAGCCGTGGTCGATGGCCAGCGGCTCGCCGCCCAGCCGGAGCGCGATCAGCGTGCGCGGATCGCGCAGGTGCGGCGGCGCCACGATGGAGATCCGGTAGCGGCCCCCGGCCTGCAGCGACACGATCTCCGCCTCGGCGGCCTCCGCGTCGACGCCGGCCAGTTCCGCCAGGTCGCGCAGGCGCACGCCGGACCAGGTGCCGGTCGAGCTCCAACCTTCCACGCATGTGATCGGCAGCACGACGGTGTGCTGCGGCAGGGCCTCCAGCTCCGGTCTCGACAGCGCGATCCGGGTCGCCGGCCCGATGAGCAGGAGCCGGTACGCGGGGTCCAGAGCGGCGTCGCGTGCGCCGGCGCTGGCCGCGGACTTGTTGACCGGGACGCGCTGCGGTCCGGTGGTGGGCCGGCGGGGCGCGAGCAGCGAGACGCGGGCGAGCGGTGCGACGGTCTGCCCGACCGTGGCCAGGGTGATGACCCCGGCCGCCGCGCCCACCGCGCCGAGCAGGCCACGCCGGGTCAGGGTCGTGCCGGTGCTGTCCACCGGTCGCCGGGCGATCGGCAGCTTCACGCCGATGTGCGCCAGCAGCGCTCCGATCGCGAGCCACGCCACCCAGTGGTGCGACGCCGTGAAGAAGAACGGCATCGGGGTGTACCAGCGCGCGACGTTGAGGATGCCGCTCACCACTTGGAAGAGGCTCGCGGCGACGAGCACCGCGATGCCGGCGCGTTCCAGGGCGACCTTGCGGTCGGGCACGAGCGGCCAGGCAAACAGTCGCGGATAGACCGACCAGAGCTTCGCACCCAGCAGCGGTACGGTGGCCAACCCCGTGGCCACGTGGACGCCCTGGGTGAACCGGTAGAGCCCGACCGGTCGCGACGGCCACCAGAACCAGCCGGGCGGATGCTGGATGAGATAGCTGAGGAGCCCGGTCACGAAACAGATCCCGAACGCCGTCCCGAGCGCGATGCCGAGCTGGGTGGTGAGCCGCGTCGACCGCAATGCGGACGGGAACGCGCCCTCCCGGAGCGGTCCGCGGCGGAGGTTCTCGGGCGGCTCCCGGAGCCAGGCGTACGCCTGTCCGGCCGCGTCCCGCAGCCGCATCGCGGCCGTTCCTATGCGGTCGCCAGCGTTGCGAACCATCGGCCTGCCTCCGTCCACATGGTCAGCGTGCGCATGGCCGCCACGGCGGCGAGCGGGGCGAGGTCGCCCGCCGCCACGACGGCCCACCGCAGAGACGCGCCGCCGGCCTTGTCCCGTGCCGGCTCGCCATAGTGGGTTGCCTCGGCAGCGCTCAGCACGGCCTCGCCCGCCCAGCTGCGGGCGCCGGGCGGAGCGAGCTCGACGTGCAGGCGGCCGTCGCGGGCGAGCAGCGTTCGGCACCGCCGCAACAGAGCCGCGGGATCGCCGCCGATGCCGATGTTGCCGTCGGCGAGTAACACGTTGCGCCACCGGCCGTGCCCGGGCAACGGGTCGAATACGTCGCGCCGCAAGGCGGTCGCGCCGCGGAGGCGGGCAAGTCGGACCGCCGCCGAGCTGATGTCGATGCCGAGCGCGGGGCAGCCGAGGCGGCCGAGCACCGCGGTCAGCCGGCCTGGTCCGCAGCCCACGTCGAGCGTCGGCCCGCCACAACGGGCCAGCAGCCCCGAGTCGCCGGGCAGGTGGGGTCGGCACCAGTGCGCGGGATCCACGCGATACACACCGCCGAGGTCGTTCCGCAGGCTCAGCAGGGCCGATCCGCCGGCCGCCGCGCGAAGCAACGCCCGCTCGTACAGCGCCAGGACGTCGTCCGGCGCCGCCATCAGCGCCGCCGCGGTCACGCGAGCACCGTCCGGGGGACGGCCGCGGCGAAGCGGCTGCCGGTCGGACACAACGGCGCGACGGCCAGCGCGTCCTCGATCGTGTCCACGTCACGCAGCTCCGGCAGGAACCCGAACCGCAAGCCGCCGCCTCGGAGCGCGGCGAGCGTCCGGGCGCCGGTGGCCGGGGTGGACATCGGCACCTCGCGCAGGACCGCGGCCCGCGCCGGGTCGCGTA
>JBKOWB010000095.1:0-6986 GCA_046724195.1 Actinomycetota bacterium | reverse complement strand
GCCCAGAAGTCCACCATGACGATTCCGTCCTTGCCGGTCACCTCATCTAAATTCGCTGCGGTCAGCGAAACGGTCGCCATGATCTCTCCGTCCAGGGTAATTGACTTACGTGGGTTGAAACCCATCGTGGCCTCCGCCAATTCCCGCAGGCGACGGGGATGACACGTGGCCTGCGGCACCATCGGGAAGAGGACTTAGCCGCGGCATCGTAACCCACCGTAGGGAGAGCGCTCTCAGGTGTTACGCAGTTTGTCACGTCCGTTTTGCGGCCACTGGACGCACATGGACGGTCGTGCAGGGCGGCTTCGCAGTTCGTCACGCGTTGCATAAGCACCGAATCGAATAGGTAACAAACCTAAAAGTGACCTGGGTCACACTTGAGTTCTCTTCACATCGATACGGAGGGTGAGGCAGACTCTCCTTCAACAGAGCGTGGGCGGCGGGTGCCGGGGAGGGCCCCGCCGCTCATTGCGTCCAGGCTCAGGCGGCTTATCGTAATCGCCCATGGATTCCACAGAGGTCGGCGTCGGACCCTGGGTGGGCGAATGGCCGGCGGACGAGCGCTACGACCCCGAGCTTCTGGCCCAGGGCGATCGTCGCAATGTCGTCGACCGCTATCGATACTGGCGCCGCGAGGCCGTCGTCGCCGACCTCGACAAGCGCCGCCACGGTTTCCACGTGGCGATCGAGAATTGGCAACACGACTTCAACATCGGCACTGTGGTGCGTAACGCCAACGCGTTCCTCGCGGCTGAGGTGCACATCGTCGGTAGCCGCCGGTGGAATCGGCGGGGGGCCATGGTCACCGACCGCTACCAACACATCAGGCACCACCCGACGATCGAGGAGTTCGAGGTGTGGGCTGCGGGCGAGCGGCTGCCGGTGATCGGGATCGACAACCTGCCGGGTTCGCGTCCCGTGGAAACCGTCGCCCTCCCGCGGCGCTGTGTGCTGCTGTTCGGCCAGGAGGGCCCGGGCCTGTCCGACGCGGCCCGTGCGGCCTGCGCGGACCTGTTCTCGATCGCCCAGTACGGCTCGACCCGGTCGATCAACGCAGGGGTAGCTAGCGGCATCGCCATGCATGCCTGGATTCGCGCCTACGCGGGTCCCCCACCAGAGTGATCATTACCTCGGCCAGATGGGTGAATCCGCAGGTTGATGCCGGGTTATGTGGATTGGCTTGACGGCGGCCCGAACGACCCCCACCGTAGAACCGTGGGCGTCACAGTGAGTTGCCCCCGTTGCGGTGCCCAGGTCCGGCCGCCGGATCTGATGCACAGCGACTGGCGTTGCGATAACTGTGGCGACGTCCCGCCATTCCACGCCGCGAAGCACATCGGCCCCGAGATCGTCGAGATGGTGCTGCGGCAGCGGTCGCCGAAGACTGAACGGATGCCGCTCTGGTGCCCGTGGCCGCTGCCACCCGGCTGGACGGTCACCGGCGTCGGCTGGGCCGGCGACGACCGCACCGGCGTACGGGCGACCGCGCTGGCGTGCAGCGGCCCCGAGCCGCTCGGCGGTGGGCCCGCCGACATAGTCCTCATCGCCGAGCAACCGGGTGTCGGCCTGGGCACCCGATTTGCCGGCATCCCGGGGATCGACCCTGGCTACCTCATCGCTGAGGCACTGTCCGGGCCGGGCCGCCACCAGGGTCCGCACGCCAAGATCAAGGCGGGTGGCCACCCGACTCCACTGTGGTGCGTCAAGTCCCCGGAAGATCGAAGCGCCTACGTATCCGAGGCGAAAGGAAACTGGTTGTATGCGGTAGCGTGGCCGGCAAGCGCGGGCTATTTTCTGGCCGAGCATGTCGTGCTGCACGACCTGTCGGACGGGGTGCCGCCCGAGCTGGTGTACGGAGCGCCGTCGCCCTACCTGCACGGCCGGGCCTGATCAGCAGGCCTGATCTGCGGGAACGGTATCGGCTTTCCGGCCACATGTTCACAGCCAGCGACGAAGCTGATACCGTTAGTATTGCCGCGGCGCTGACCGTCACCCCCACCGGAGGAAAAGGCCGCCATGATGAAGAAGGTCCTCACCTGGCTTGGCATCGCATTCTTGATCTTCTTCATCGCCTTCAACCCGAACTCGGCCGCCCAGGTCTTCTCGTCGCTGGGCGCAACCATCGGCGACATTGCCCGGGGCTTCGGCACGTTCTTCACCAACCTCGTCGCTTAGCATCACCTGATGGGCCCTGACGAGCCGCGGCAACCCGGAGACGAGGGTGCGCGCCGCCCCCCGGACGACGACGAGACTTTCGGATACAACGATCCGGCCTTCGACGAAGGCCCGGGGTACTCGCCCGACGCGGCCTATTCGGAGGGTCCCGGTTACAACCCCGACGCGGGTTTTTCGCCGAGCGCGGGCTTCGGCACCGACGACTACGCCGAGGAGTACGAAGCCCCGGTCTTCACCGAGGAGGAGCTCTCCGGGCTGGACGGCAACGGCGGACCGCGTCGCGTGCTGCCGCTCGAGGACGAGCCCACCACACTGGTCGCGCGCTATCTCTTCCCAACTGAACGTTACCGTGGGGAGTGGAAGCGGCACTTGATCTCCTTGTCCACCCCACTCGCCATCGGCGCCGGCGCCACGTTGCTGCTCGGCTATCTCGCCGGCTTCCTGACCCGACAGAACGTCGACGGCCTGGTGACCGCTGCGGTGCTGGTCTGGCTGGCCGTCATCGGCTGGGTCGCGTGGCGGGTCATCGACTGGTATTACGACCGCTTCATCCTCACCAACAAGCGGGTCATGGTCGTCAGCGGCATCATCACCAGGAAGGTGGCCATGCTGCCGTTGCTACGCGTCACGGACATGAAGTACGAACAGTCCGCGCTGGGCCGGATGCTCAACTACGGCACGTTCGTGATCGAGTCGGCGGGCCAGGACCAGGCCTTACGCGAGGTCAAGTACCTGCCCAACCCCAACGAGCTGTACCTGCACGTGGTCGAGGAGATGTACGAGCCGCAGGCCGTCGAGGCTCGGCTAGGCAACGACGCCGAAGCGGGCGACGACGCCTGACCTGCCCCAGATGAGGGTCGCCGCCGAGCCGGTAGCGTCGTTGGGTGACCAGAATCGACCTGCACTGCCACTCGACCGCCAGTGACGGAACGCTGACGCCGGCCGAGTTGGTCACCGCGGGCGCGAAGGCCGGTCTCGACGTCATGGCCATCACCGACCACGACACCACGGGCGGGTGGCAGGCCGCTGCCGAGGCGCGGCCCGAGGGCCTCCGCCTGGTCCGCGGCGCCGAGCTCTCTTGCCGCTGGTACGGCGTGCAGCCGTCGATCCCGTTGCATCTGCTGGCGTACCTTTTCGATCCGACCGAACCGCGACTGGGGGCCGACCTGGCCCGCCTCCGCGACGACCGCGAGCGCCGCGCCCAGCGGATTGTCGAACTGTTGCGCGCGGATGGCGTGGACATCTCCTGGCCCGAGGTGCAGGAGTACGCGCAGGGCGGCTCGGTCGGCCGTCCGCACATCGCCCAGGCGTTGATCCGGGCCGGGCTGGCCAAGACCACGAACGAGGCGTTCGCGTCGCGCTGGCTGGGCGCGCGCTACTTCTTGCCCAAGGCGGACCTGGACGTCTTTGAGGGAGTCCGCGCAGTACGCGCGGCCGGGGGCGTGCCGGTCTTCGCACATCCGCGCGCCACCACCCGCGGGCGCATCGTCCCGGATGAGCTCATCATCGATCTGGCCGGCGCCGGACTGTTCGGACTCGAAGCCGACCACGAGGACCACACCCCGGCGGAGCGGGCCTACGTGCGCGCCCTCGCGGAGAAGCTCGGCCTGGTCGTGACCGGATCTTCCGACTTCCACGGTAGGCATAAGACCGTCCGCCTGGGCGCATTCCTCACCACGCCCGATGCGTACGAAAAGATCGTCGCGGCCGCCAGCGGCGTGCCGGTGCTCGGCTGAGCCTAAGTTGACCTCGTGAATCTGAAGCTGTTCGGCGAGGTCTTCGTGACTCTCCTGGTGATCGTCGACCCTCCGGGCATGGTCCCGGTGTTCCTCGCGCTCACCGGCGCCCTCCCCGCCAAGCAGCGGATCCGGGCCGGCACCCAGGCGGTCGTCTTGGCGCTCGGTGTGATCGTGGTGTTCGCGGTAGCCGGGCAGACGCTGCTCGACTATCTGCACGTCAAGTTGCCGGCGCTGCAGGGCGCCGGCGGTCTGCTGCTCGTCCTGGTCGCGTTGCAGCTGCTCACCGGCAGGACCGACGAACCCGAGGAACTGGCGGGCACCAGCAACGTCGCGCTGGTGCCGCTCGGAACGCCGCTGCTGGCCGGTCCCGGTGCGATCGTCGCGACCATGCTGTTCGTGCGGCGCGCGGACGGCGTCATGGACCACGTAATCATCGGGCTAGGAATCGTCGCCGTGATGTTCACGGTATGGCTCGTGCTGCGGTTCTCGGGCGTGATCGTCAAGCTGCTGCGGCCCAGTGGGATCGAGGTGCTGACCCGCATCGCCGGACTGCTGCTGGCCGCGATCGCCGTGCAGCTCATCGCCGACGCGGTGGCGGCGTTCGTGCGCCTGTACGCGACCGGGTAGCCGGGCTGCGTGCCCTCGCCGGCCGCATTCTGTCGTACGGTGCTGGCAGGATTACGACGTGCCCACAGCTTCGCCCGCCGAGCCCGTTGGTTCCGCCCAGGTTGGCTCCGAGCCGATTGGTGCTGCGCGAGTCGGTTTCGCGCAGCTTGGCTTCGCCGGAATGCCCGAGCGCCTGTTCGTCTGCACCCCGAGCAAGCTGGGTGCGTATGAGGACTGCCCGCGCCGGTACCGGTATTCGTACGTGGACCGCCCCACGCCGCCCAAGGGTCCGCCGTGGGCACACAACTCGCTCGGCGCGAGCGTGCACACCGCGCTGAAGAACTGGTATGCGCTGCCCGGGGACCGCCGCACCGCCGGCGCGCTGCCCACCCTCCTCAAGGCCACATGGGTACGCGAGGGCTACCGTGACCTGGATCAGGAGCGCGAGACCTACCGGCGTGCCCTGGGCTGGCTGGACCGCTACGTCGCGACGCTTGATCCGCACGAGGAGCCGCTGGGCGTCGAGCGGGTGGTGGCCACGAAGACGGCGGTGCTGGCGTTCAACGGCCGCGCCGACCGCATCGACTCCCGGCCCGGCCCGTCCGGCCCGGAGGCCGTGATCGTCGACTACAAGACGGGCCGGTCCGGCCTGGACACCGACGACGCACGGGGGTCACGGGCGCTGGCGCTATACGCGTACGCGGCGCAGCGAGTCTTCCGGAGGACATGCCATCGGGTCGAGCTACACCACCTGCCAACCGGGACGGTCGCGGCGCACGAGCACACCGACGAGTCCCTGAACCGGCAGGTGGCGCGCGCCGAGGGCACGGCTCGCGACATCGTGGCGGCGGAAAAGGCGCTGGCGGCAGGCGCCGACCCGGACGCCGAGTTCCCGACCAATCCCGGGTCGCGGTGCGGGTGGTGCGACTTCCGGCGGCACTGCCCGGCCGGCGCGGAGATGCCCGCCAAGGAACCCTGGAGCGCGGTGGAGCATCTCGCCGGCTGAGCGTAGGAGCGGCTGCTGTGGATCAGGCCAGGCCGGCGCGTTCGAGGGCGGCCTGGCGCATCGGGGCGACCTTGTAGCGCTTCGGGACCGCCGCGATGATCGCGTTGAGGAGCAGCCGCATGCTGCGTATCGAGAGGCCGGCGGTGACGTCCGTCGTGGGCCAGCCGAGGCCGCCGTACATCTTCCGGGCCCAGGGCGGTAGCAGCGCGAACGCGGTGCCGGCGACACCGAGGTACGCCCAGCGGGTCGGGCCCAGCGTCAGCCCGAGCCGGAGCGGCCGGCCACCCCAGCTGTCGGGCACCGGCGGCACGGTGAGGAAGAGGGCCGCCTCCGCGCTGTCCTTGGTCAGGCCGAGATCGGGCTGCATGTCCTCGTAATACGCCGCCACCTCGGCCGCGGTCGCCGGCACCGTCGACGGGTCCAGGCCGACCAACTCGGCCGCACGCAGCTGTTCGGTGTAATACCCGTCGATCTCGTCGGTGGTGAGCCTGAGTCCGGCGCGGCGGGCCGTGGTGAGGAACGACTCGACCTCCGCGACGTGCACCCAGCGCAACAGGTCCGGCTCGTCGACGCGGAACCTTTCGCCGGTGCGCGGGTCGGTCGCGGACATCCGGGCATGGATGCGGCGGATTCGACTCCCGGCCGCCTGGACTTGTTCCGTGCTGCCGTAGACCACCGTGCCGACGTACTCGGACGTGCGCATCAACCGGCCCCATGGGTCGGCCCGGTAGCCCGAGTTCTGCGCCACCGCCGCGACCGCTCTCGGGTGGAGCGCCTGCAGATAGAGCGAACGCAGGCCGCCGATCAACAGGACCGGCTCGCGGTGCAGCTTCCATGTCACGGAGTGGGGCCCGAACAGACCGACGTCACCGTTCACGCACCCCAGGGTGCCACGATCTCGACCGGAAGTTGAACTCGTTCAGGAGCGCCCTTGCCGGGCGGCCGGCGGCTCGACGACGGACGCGAACCTATGCCCAGTGCGGCGGGCGGTCCTCGAGGAGGCGGTCGTCGTTCGAATCGTCGTGTTCGCCCCAGCCGCGTTCCGTGTCGTCGCGAGTCGGTTCGGGCAGCACGGGGGCTTCCTCCGACTCGAAGTCGACCTCGCGGTCGCCGTCGGAGTCGCGTTCTGGGTCATCCAGGATGTCCACGGGTACGAGGGTAAGCCCGCGCCGCCCGCGCCGTCGCCGGCCCTCCGCTGTACCGTCGGTGAACGTGAGTTCCTCCACCGGTGTTCCGGACGACGATGCGTATTGGCAGCGGCCGGAATCGGAACCCGAGGCATTCCGCCCACCGCCCGCTGCTCCGCCGCCCGGACCGGCGCCGACGTATTCCGGCCCACCGCGCGCGGATCCGCCGCCGGCGAACTGGCGCCCGCCGGTCGTCCCGCAGCCGCCTCCGCCACGGTCGATGCCCGAGCAGGACATGGACGCTCTCGACGAGGAAGAGGGGTCGGCGAAGAC
>JBKOWB010000266.1:0-7904 GCA_046724195.1 Actinomycetota bacterium | reverse complement strand
GATCTGAGCGGTCGTGCCCGAGGCCTCGACGTACATGCCGCCACCGAGCGTGTCACGCAGCGCGAAGCCCTGCCCCTTGAGCCAGCTCTGGACCACGGCGACGTCGGCTGCGGCCGGTGCGTAGCGGGCCTTGAACTCGCTGTTCGTGAGCCACTTGCCGTAGCTGGTGCCGGCCGGATCGGACAGCGCGGCGAGGGTGGCCTCCGCTCCGGCCGCGTCGCGCATCTTCAGCAGCACGCCGAAGTCGATGGTGCTGGCCGACGCCGGAGCGGTGCCGGTGGCACGCGCCCGGCTCAGCCATCGCGGCCGGCTGTTGTCCAGGACATGCCGGCCCGGCCGGGCCTGGGCGGCCGGCGCAGCCGCCAGGACCGAGGCGACGGCGGCGCCCACCGCGACGATGAGCGCGAGCCGCGACCTCGCGATCGAAGCTTTTGTCACTGATGTTCTCCCGTTCGTGACGGTTGGTCCCCACAGAGAAGTGGATCAATCAGCTGTCACCCAACGCCCATCGACGGCTGTGGGCAACCCGTCGCGGACATGTGAGAGTGAAGATCGACTGCGTCCCCGGATGATGTCTTTCTTCGAACATCTGTACTAAGATGCCGCCGTGGCCGATCAAGCGACGATCCTCCACGCCGATCTCGACTCCTTCTACGCGTCGGTCGAGCAGCGCGACGATCCCGGCCTGCGGGGCAGGCCCGTGCTCGTCGGCATGGGCGTCGTGCTGGCCGCCAGCTACGAGGCGAAGGCCTTGGGGGTACGCACGCCGATGGGCCTGACGCAGGCGCGGGCGCTGTGCCCGGGGGCGATCGTCGTCCCGCCCCGGATGTCGGCCTACTCGACGGCGAGCAAGGACGTCTTCGCGGTATTTCGCGACACCACCCCGATCGTCGAGGGCATCTCCATCGATGAGGCGTTCCTCGAGGTCGGCGGGTTGCTCAAGATCCGGGGTACGCCCACCGACATCGCCGTCAAGCTACGCGCCGACGTGCGCGAACGGGTCGGCCTGCCGATCACGGTCGGCGTGGCGCGGACGAAGTTCCTGGCCAAGGTCGCGAGCGCGGTCGGTAAGCCGGACGGTCTGCTGGTCGTACCGCCCGGGCAGGAGCTGGCGTTCCTGCATCCACTGCCGATCGAACGGCTCTGGGGCGTGGGCCCGGTGACCGCCGGAAAGCTGCGCGAGCGGCACATCCTCACGGTCGGCCAGGTGGCCCGCGTCGGCGAGGCCGCGCTGGTCACCATGCTCGGCGCGCATGCGGGGCGGCACCTGCACGCGCTCGCGCACAACCACGACCCGCGGCGGGTCCGGGTCGGCCACCGCCGTGGGTCGATCGGTTCGCAGTGCGCGCTCGGGCGGCGGCCGCGGCCGTTCGCGGAGATCGAGGCCACGCTCGCCGCACTGGTCGACCGGGTGACGCGGCGGATGCGCGGCGCCAACCGTGCCGGCCGGACCGTGACGCTGCGGCTGCGGTTCTCCGACTTCACCCGGGCGACCCGGTCGCGCAGCCTGCTCAAGGCCACGATGCAGACGCGGGCGGTTCTGGAGACCGCCCGGGCGCTACTGGACGAGGCGCGTCCGTTGATCGCCGAACGCGGGCTCACGCTGGTCGGGGTCGCGGTCAGCAACCTGGACAGCGACGGGTACGTACAACTGGAGCTGCCGTTCGAGGCGCAGGACGACGACGAGCTCGACAAGGCACTCGACGCGGTCCGCGACCGCTTCGGCGGGAAGGCCGTGACTCGCGCGGTCAACCTCGGTCACGACCTGAACCCGTCGGTGCCGATCCTCTCCGACTGATCGAAAGCTACGTTGGACCGCCGTCTTCCCTCCGTACCAGATTGATCGATATCTTTCGCTGCATGAAGCGCGCTCTCGCCGTCGTTGCCCTGGCCATCGCGATCGTCGCGATCCCCGTCGCCGCGTTCGCGGACGATCCGTCCTATCGGACGCTGAGCTCGGCCAGCAACCCGGACTGGATGCGAAGCCTGCCCGACGCGACCAGTCTGGCCGGCATCTCGATCCCTGGCACGCACGAGACGATGTCGATACACGGCGGTGCGCTCACCCAGACGCAGGAAGACTTCGGCGACAGCGGCCGCACGCTGGCCGCCCAGCTCACCGCGGGCATCCGCATGATCGACATCCGGGCCCGGGTGAACGGCGGCAACACGTTCACGATCCACCACGGCGCGGTCTACCAGAACGCGAACTTCGACGACGTCCTGAACACGCTCGCGTCCTTCCTGGCCGCGCATCCATCCGAGACCGTGATCATGCGGCTCAAGCAGGAGTGCACCGGCGAGTTCGGCTCCTGCACCGACGTCTCCGGGCAGAAGAGCTTTCCGGACATCTTCGATCTGTACGCGAGCCGGCGCGGGAGCCTCTTCTGGCAGCCGTCGGTCAACCGCACCACGGGCGCCGCGACGCCGGCGCTCGGCGACATCCGCGGCAAGGTTGTCCTGGCGGTGATGAACGGCGCCCACGGTGGACCGATCGAGCACTACGGGCTGGCCCAGTTCGCCGACTGGCACGACGGCTCGTCGACATACGTGCAGGACAACTACAACGTGCCGAACATCGGCGCGATCGCCACCAAGCGGGACCAGGTCCGCCGGTTCCTGGACGCGACCAGCGCGGGCGACCCGACCAAGATGTACGTGAACTTCGGCAGCGGCGCGAGCCTCTTCGCCCAGCCGCAGCAGGTGGCCGGCGGCGCCTGGGGCGTCCAAGGCGTGGACCCGTTCCTGCTCATTTACCTCAACGAGGGCCCGGACGTACACCAGCCCGTGCTGCGTACCGGAATGATGATGCTCGATTTCCCCGGCGGCGGCCTCATCAACAAGATCATCTCGGTCAACCGCTGATTTTCTTCCCGCAGGTTTGAGCCGCGGCGGCCTGATCTTCGTACCACCCACCGACGACCTCCCGAACGGGTCGTCACGTCGGCCGCTCGGGGGTGGCGGGCGCCTATAGACGACTGCCGAGCGGGTGAGACGATGGCGCGCCAGGATTTCCAAACCTTCGAGGACCAGCGTAATCGCAGGCCCGAGGCGGTGGAGACGGCGCGATACCGGGACGATGCGCGGCCCGCGCCGCGCCAGGAGGTCCCGCAGCGCAGTTGGTGGCAGCAGGAAGCCATGGATGCGCGCCGTTCGCCCGGCTTCGACTCGCCCTCCTTCGACTCGCCCTCCTTCGACTCGCCCTCCTTCGACTCGCCCTCCTTCGACGAGGCCTACCGGCGTAGCGACATCGTCCTGGAGTCGCCCACCGATCCGACCGGCTGGAAGGCCACCGGCCCGGCCGCTCCGCCCATCGACGACCGTCCCCCGGCCGAGTCGTTCGCCGGGAACCGCCTGCTCACCATCCTGCTGTTCTTCTCCGGCCTGGCGACGAGCGTGTCGCTGTGGCTCTTCGACACCCAAGCCGGCGCGGTCCACGACACCCCGACGCTGATGCTGGCCGCGGGTCGCATCCTCGGGCTGGTCGGTGGCTACCTGCTCTTCATCCAGCTGCTCATGATGAGCCGGGTCTCCTGGCTCGAGGAGTGGGTCGGCGCCCGTGACCTCCTCCAATGGCACCGCTGGCTGGGAACGACGCTGGTGGTCACGGTCGTCGGGCACATCGTCTTCATCGTGTACGGGTACGCGCTCACCGGCGACAAGGGCGTCGTCGACCAGGGCTGGACCATGATCACGACGTTCCCGGACATGCTGAGCGCGACAGTCGCCACCGGCATCCTCGTGGCGATCGCCCTGATATCGATCCGGGCCGCACGCACCAAACTGCCGTACGAGCTCTGGCACATGATCCACCTCACCAGTTATCTGGTGCTACTGCTCGGCTACGGCCACCAGATCACGAACGGTGCCGACCTCAGCGGCAGGTTCGCGTCGGTGTTCTGGCCCGGCCTGAGCGCGCTGGTCATCGCCGCGCTGATCTGGGGCCGGCTGATCGAGCCGGTCTGGCTGAACGTCCGGCACCGGTTCGAGGTGGCCGAGGTCGTCCCGGAGGGCACGAACACGTTCTCGATCTACATCGACGGCAAGCACCTGGAGAAGCTGACCGCGCAGGCCGGCCAGTTCATGCGCTGGCGCTTCCTGACCCGCAACGGCTGGTGGCAGTCGCACCCGTTCTCGCTGTCCGCCGCGCCGCACTCGGAGTGGCTCCGGCTGACCGTGACCGCGGTGGGCGGCCACACCTCGCGGCTCGCCGAGTTACAGCCCGGGACTCCGGTGTGGGCCGAGGGGCCGTTCGGCACGTTCACGGCCCAGCGCCGTACCCGCCGCCGGGCACTGCTGATCGCGGGCGGCAGCGGCATCGCGCCGATCCGGGCACTGCTCGAGGACATGCCTCCGGACACGATCGTCATCTACCGGGCCAGCCGCCCCGACGAGCTGGTGTTCCGGGCCGAGCTCGAGGAGCTGGCCGAGCTCCGCGACGCCTGGGTCCGCTATATCGTCGGCTCGCGCAACGACCCTGGCCCGCGCCGGCTGTTCACCCCGAGCGGCCTACTCGGCCTCGTCCCCGACGTGAACCGCCGCGACGTCTACCTGTGCGGGCCGCCCGGCCTGGTCAGCGCGGCCGTGGACACGCTCCGCGAGCTGGACGTGCCCGACAGCCAGATGCACCTCGATCCCTTCGAGTTCTGATCACCTGGAGATAGCGATGCGACGTAGTACCGCAGCAGCCGTCGGCACCCTCACCGGCGCCGCCCTCATCGCGGGGGTCCGGCTGAGCGTGTCCGCGCCCGTAGTGACCGCCGCACCGCCCGCCGTCGATGTGGCGAACTCGGGCTCCTCCTCGGCGCAGAACAAGAAGCCGGCGCAGAACAAGGAGGCGGCGAAACGGAACGGCGCCAACGGGGGCGGCAGCGCGGCGGCCGACGCGAGCCGCCTCAAGGACGGCGTCTACAAGGGCAAGGCCACCGATTACGCGTACGGGACGATCCAGGTCTCCATCAAGGTCGACGGCGGGAAGATCACCTCGGCCGACGCAACCTACCCGGCCACCGGCCTCAGCGCCTCGATCAACCCGAAGGCGATCACGCAGCTCAAGGAGGAGACGCTGGAGAAGCAGAGCGCCAAGGTGAACACGGTCTCCGGCGCCACGCTCACCAGCGCGTCGTACAAGACGTCATTGCAGGCCGCACTGGATGCGGCCAGCGCGTAGGCTTGCCGTCCGTGCGCCACGCCGAACACGTCATGGGTACGGTCGTCAGCATCGAACTCGCCGACGACCTGCCCGCGTCCTCGCTGGCGGCGCTGGTGGACGACACCTGCGCGTGGCTGCACGAGGTGGACCGGCGCTTCAGCACCTACTCCGACGACAGCGAGGTGTGCCGCTTCCGCCGGGGTGAGGTGCTGCTTGACGCCTGCTCCCCGGATCTGCGGCACGTCCTGGACGCCTGCGCTGACCTGTGGCGGGACACGGACGGATACTTCGACGCGTACGCGACCGGGCCGCTCGACCCGTCCGGCTACGTCAAGGGCTGGTCCGTCGAGGTGGCCTCGGCCCGGCTGGCCGCCGGGGGGTCGCACCGGCATTACATCAACGCCGGCGGCGACATCCGGATGCGCGGCCTCAACGCCGACGGCCGGCCGTGGCGGGTCGGCATCCGGCATCCCTGGGAGGCGGACAAGCTGAGCTGGGTGCTGGCGCTCACCGACGGGGCGGTCGCGACGTCGGGGACGTACGAACGGGGCGAGCACGTCTGGAATCCCCGTACCGGAGAACCCGCTCGCGGATTGCGGTCCGTGACCGTCGTCGGTAGCGATCTTGCTTTGGCCGACGCGTATGCGACGGCCGCGCTCGCCATGGGCGAGGCCGGCATCGCATGGCTGGCCAAGCGCGTCGCCGACGGCTACGAGTCGGCCGTCGTGACCGACGACGGCCGAGCCTTCAGCTCGACCGGCCTGCCGGCCGCTGTCTAGAAGTCCGCGAAGATATACGGCTTCGCCCGCGGAAAGAGCGTGCGGAGCGGCGCGATCGCGGCGGCTCCCACCTCGCCGAGGCCCCGGACCACGACGTCGACGGGATCGAGTACGCCGTAGATGAGCCCGGACAGGCCGCCGATGGTGAGCGTGGCGCTAGGGTCTGTACCTTTTGCCACGTTCAACTGCCCGCCATCGCCCTCGAGCCGGTAGATGCCCTGGATCAGCGGGTCGTCTACCACCTCGACGGTGACCGCGCCCGCACCGACCGGCATGCCGTTCAGTGCTTCCAGGTCGAGGACCCGGGCCATCGGACCGGACGAACTCGGGAACACGACCCTGCTCTCCGTGGTGACGGCCAGGTCGGTGCCCCACAGTTCGGGCAGGTCGTCGAGGCCGACGGTGACGAGGACCCGCCCGACCTGGTCGACGTGACGGGCGAAGAACTGAAGGAGCAGAGCCCGGCCCAGCGGCCCGGTGGTCAGCAGGTCGTCCGCGACGAGGTCTCCCCCGAACCTGTCGACCCGGTAGCTGACCGCGCCCACCACCTCGCCGTCGACACGGGCCACGGCGACCCATTTCTTGTCCTCGCGGAACTCTGCCTTGCGCACGTCGTCGTACACCGCGAACCCGTGCTGCCGCTCGAGAAGCCGCAGGACGAGCCCGTCGTACTCGTCGAAGCCGTCCCGCATGGGCAACCGCTCGACGGTGCCGGGCAGCTCGGCGTGCACGAGATGCCCGAGCCCGGCGGGCGAGAACGCGGCCGTCCGCCGGTGCGGCAGGCCCACGTACCCGAAGCGCCCGTAGAACGACGGCCGGAACGGGTAGAGCGCGCTCACCGCGCACCCCTGGTCGCGCATCTGGCGCAGGAGCCGCTCCAGCAGCGCCCGAACGAACCCGCGGCGCCGTGCGGACGGATGGGACGCGACGGACGCGATGCCGGCCATGTCGTAGATGGCGCCGCGGACGTTCTGCCGCATCGGGAACGCACCCATGCCAGCCAGCGCCTGCCCGCCCTCCTCGGCGACCAGGCTCACCGCCGTCCGGTAATAGGTCATCCGGCGCCGGTAGGTCTCCCGGTTCTCGTCGCTCCAGGGCGACGGGGAGAACGCATAGGCCTGCAGCGGGAACATGGTGTCGGCGCGCTCGTCCGCGGCAATCTGTCGGATCTCCATCCCGCTATCCAACCGGTTGCGGGCCCGATACGCTCCCCGTTTCGGCGTCGCCTCCCCCACAATGGTCGCGACTCGCCGGGGTACCCCGGTTTGGCAAGGCCTGGGGCGACCGGCTAAAGTTCCTATCCGTCGCCGAGGAACGTGTTCGGCCGACAAGCGGACGTAGCGCAGCTGGTAGCGCATCACCTTGCCAAGGTGAGGGTCGCGGGTTCGAATCCCGTCGTCCGCTCGGAGAGGCCGCCACAGGTAACGTGCGGGGCCAGCTCGGTGGAGTGGCCGAGAGGCGAGGCAACGGCCTGCAAAGCCGTGTACACGGGTTCAAATCCCGTCTCCACCTCGGCAGTTGTGACCGAGGGCGATTGGCGCAGCGGGAGCGCGCTTCCTTGACACGGAAGAGGTCACTGGTTCGATCCCAGTATCGCCCACCAGGTAAACCAGCAGGTCAGAACGGGTTTCGTCCCACCGGGACGGAGCCCGACTTTCGTTTCCGAGGTCGCTCGGGAGAAATCCGGGAGAAGATCTTCCGGTGCGGGTGACGATCATTGTGTCCCCTCCCCCAGCAGTCTTCAAAGCGGCCCTCCGGGCCGCACGCGTGGGCCACTTTCGCCGGCCGTCCGCGCGTTGCCGCTTCGCTCCCGGCCGGGACGGCGGTGGCCACCGCGAGACCGGTGGACACGCCGAAGCCCGGCGTCCTCACCATCGAGGAACCGGGGCCTCCGCCGGACCGAGCACAGACGGCTACGGATCATCACCTCGCCGGTCTTTCGTCTCTGTGCACTGCGCCGCGAAGACATGCCT
>JBKOWB010000300.1:0-3494 GCA_046724195.1 Actinomycetota bacterium | reverse complement strand
CCGACGCAGACCATGCCTGGCTGGCTGCAGGGCTGGGTGAAGGTCAACCCGGTCACAATCCTGGCCGACGCCACCCGCGGCCTGCTGGTCGGCGGCCCGGTGGCCACGCCGGTCACCCAGTCGCTGCTCTGGGCCGCGGTCCTCATGGCGGTGTTCGCGCCGCTCTCGGTGTGGGCGTTCCGGCGCCGGGTGTGAGCCCCGCGTGGTTCAGGCGTCCGTTGTGAGGCCGGCCGCCTCGCCCGCCGTCGCCATCGTGACGGTGGCCCCGGACCGGTAGGCCGCCCCGTAGCCCGCGTCGCCCAGTGCGGCGCGGGCTTCTTCCTCGATCCGGTCCACGTCCGGGACCGAGCGGTCCACCGAGCCGCGTACGGCGACCGAAGCGCCCAGCAGCCGGGCCGCCTCGGCCGGGTCGCCGCCGCGCAGAGCCAGGTCGGCCGCGCCGACCAGGGCCAACGCGATGACGGGGGAGTCCTTCGACCGCACCGCGATCTCGATGGCCTGAGCGTGGAGCCGGCGCGACGTCGCCAGGTCACCCGCGGCTGCCTCGATAAGCCCCTGCGTCGAGCGGATCACCGCCCGGAACTGCGGCGCGAACGACGCGGTTTCGATCAATGCCGCCGCTCGGCCGATCCGTTCCCGGGCTTCCTCCAGGGCGCCGTCCTCGCGGGCGACCGTGGCGAACCCGTATTCGACGGAGGCCAGCACCTCGGACATGCCCACGTCCTCGGCCGACTCACGGGACTGCTTGAGCATCCGGCGGGCCTCGGCCCGGTCCCCGGCCAGCCATAGCTGCTGCGCCAGCTTGACCTCGAGCTGCGGCAGGTCCTCGCGGATCCCCACCTCGCGGACCAGCGCGATCGCTTCCCGTTGCCAGGTCACGGCCTGCGCGAAGTCGCCGCGCGCCGCGGCCAGGTCGGCGAGGGTGCTGAGCGCGAAGCCGATGCCCCAGCGCTCGCCGATCTCCCGGAACCCCGCCAGCGCCTCGCGCATCTCCGCCTCGGCCACCGATGCGCTGTGCCCGAAGTTCAGCCGTATCTGGGCCGTGATCATCTTCGCGACCGCGCGCAGCCACGGGTCGGGATCGTCGAACAGCGGCTGGACCAGGTCGAACGTGCTTTCCTCACCATCCGAGATGAAGATCGCCGCGACAGGTCCCATCAGGCGCAGCGCCGGATGCTTGGCTTGCGGACCGGCACCCAGCCGGTCGGCGTGCTGGAACCAGGACTTCACGTCGTCGATGTGTGCCCCGCCCTCGAGCCCGTTGAGGGCCGCGAACACATAGGCCAGCGCGATGTCCTCGGACGGCTCGTCACCGGCCACGGCCAGTACGTCCCGGGCCACTCCGATGCCCTCGGCGCGGTGCCCGCGCAGCCACCAGTACCAGCCCAGCCTCGCGGTGAGCCCGACCGCTGTGGCGGCGTCGCCGGCTTCGATCGCGGCACGGATCGCGGCATGCAGGTTGTCGTGCTCCTCGCTGAGACGCCGCAACCAGATGAGCTGGTCGGCGCGGCGCAGGCGGGGCTCGGCTTCGGTGGCGAGCGCGAGCAGGTAGCGAGCCTGCGCGACGCGCATCCGTTCCGTCTCGCCCGCCTCGGCCAGCCGGTCCAGGCCGTACTCCCGGATGGTCTCGAGCATCCGGTAGCGGCCGCCCGCCAGCACCAGCAGCGACTTGTCGACCAGCGCGCCGAGCAGATCGATGTCGGCGTCACAGACCTGTTCGACCGCCGTCACATCCGCGCTGCCGTGGAAGACCGCGAACCGGCGCCACAGCGCGCGCTCGGGCTCGGACAGCAGGTCCCAGCTCCAGTCCACGACGGCGCGTAGCGTCTGGTGCCGGGGCAGCGCCGTGCGGCTGCCGCCGGTGAGCAGCCGGAACCGGTCGGCGAGGCGGCTGGCGAGAACGTCCACCGGCAGCGTACGTAGCCGGGCGGCGGCGAGCTCGATGGCCAGCGGCATCCCGTCCAGGGCGCGGCAGATCCGTACGATCGGCCCGGTGTTCCCGGCGTCCAGCGCGAGGCCCGCGGCCCGGTCCAACAGCAACCGCACCGCCGGGTAGCCGGCCGCGACGGCCGGATCCGCGCCGGCTGGCGGAAGCGCGAGCGGCTCCACCGGCCACAGCTGCTCGCCCGGGATGCCGAGCGGCTCGCGACTGGTCGCGAGCAGCCGGAGCCGCGGTGCGGACCGCAGCAACGTGTCGGCGACCTGGGCGGCCGCGGCGATCAGGTGCTCGCAGTTGTCGAGGATAAGCAGCAGTTCCTTGCCGGCCAGTGCGTCGCTCAGCCGGACCAGCGGATCCAGCGACTCCACCGGAGACTCGAGCGGGCCGATCTTCGTGGGCCGGGCGAGCAGGACCTGGCTCCGCAGGCCGAGCGCGGTCAGGATCGCCTGCGGCACCTCGGCCGGGTCGGTGACCGGTGCGAGTTCCACGCGCCACACACCGTCCGGCTCGGCCCTCTCCAGCGCGGAGCCCACTTCGACCGATAGACGGGTCTTGCCGCTGCCGCCGGGCCCGGTCAGCGTGACCAGCCGATGCCGCCCGATCAGGTCGCGGACCGCCCGCACGTCCGCGTCCCGGCCGACGAAACTGCTCACCTCCGCCGGCAGGTTTCCGCGCAGCCGCGGCGCCGGCTCCGCCCGCAGCAGCTCAAGGTGCAGCTGGGTGAGCTCGGAGGACGGGTCCGTGCCGAGCGTCTCGGCAAGCCGTTGCCGGGTGTCTTCGAAGACCTCGAGCGCGCGCCCGGGCCGGCCGGCCGCGGCCAGCGCGCGCATCAGCAACGCGGCGAGCGGCTCGTGCAGCGGATGGCTGGCGACCAGTTCCTCGAGCTCGGGGACGAGCTCGGCGCCCGCGCCGCGGCGCAGGTCCGCGGCGATCCGGCGCTGCTGCGCCGTCAGCCGCTGCTCCTCGAGCCGGATCGCGGCGGCCCGCGCGACGTCCGGGAAATCGAGCGGACCGCGCCAGAGCGCGAGGGCCTCCTCGACGGACGCCGGATCGCCGGCCAGGCGGGCGAAGCGGTGCGCGTCCACCCGGTCCGGATCGATGGCCAACCGGTAACCCGTGGGCGCGGCCTCGATCACCAGGTCGGGCGCGGCCCGGCGCAGCCGGGAGACGAGGGCCTGAAGTGCGTTGCCGGCGGCGGCGGGTGGCTCGTCACCCCAGACACCGTCGATCAACCGGTCCGCGGACACCACGCGGTTCGCGTCCAGCGCGAGCAGGATCAGCAACGTACGCAGGCGAGCGCCCGAGACCGGCACCGTCTCACCGGTGCCGGCGCGCAGCTCCAACGGCCCGAGCACCGCGATGTCCACGCGTTCGATTCTGCCTTGCCTCGCCAACGACTTTCTGCCCGTACCGCGCTCACGCGCTGGGTCTTGGCCGCGCCCGCGGGGCCGGTGAGCACGCCGACCGTGACGGCGGGTTCCGGAACGCGCCGGTGATCGCGGCAAGCTCGTCGCCGCGCCCTTTGAAAGGCCAGACCAGCATGTACGGCTCCCGT
>JBKOWB010000140.1:0-5090 GCA_046724195.1 Actinomycetota bacterium | reverse complement strand
GCTGTAGTCCGGCCTGCTAGGCAGGCCCCTTCACCCTAGCGCGGCGTGGCAGGCATCCGCCGCACGCTGGGCCGCGACCCGCAATCCGGCCAGGTCGGGGCCGGCTCCGAGGACCTCACGGGAGTACGACGGCAGCACGTTCGGCAAGCTCCCGCCGAAGACGGTCCGCAACCCGGCGGGGGTGGCACCCTGCGCTCCGAGGCCCGGCGCGAGCAGCGGGCCGTTCACCATGGAGAGGTCGTGACCGGTGTCGCCGATCGTCGCGCCGACCACCAGCCCGAGGCTACCGAGCGGCTCCGCACCCGCATTGACCTGCGAAATCTCGTCGATCACGGTCTGCGCCACGGTCCGCCCGTCGGCCGCGACGGCGTGCTGGACGCTCGCTCCCTCGGGGTTCGAGGTGAGTGCCAGGACGAAGACGCCGCCGCCGTGCGCGGCCGCCATGTCGAACGCCGGCCGCAACGAACCGACGCCGAGATAGGGACTCACAGTAATCGCGTCGGAACAGAGCGAACTCTGTGGATCGAGGTAGGCGCTCGCGTACGCGGCCATCGTCGAGCCGATGTCGCCGCGCTTCACGTCCAGCAGGACGATCACTCCGGCTTCCCGCGACTGTCGGATAGTTGACTCAAGAACGCTGATGCCACGTGACCCAAATCTCTCAAAGAACGCCGACTGGGGTTTGAACACAGCGACCCGATCGGCCAGGGCGTCTACCACCGTATGGGCGAAGCGGTCCAGGCCGGCAACGTCGTCCGGGAGACCCCACCGGCTCAGCAGAGCCGCGTGCGGGTCGATGCCGACGCACAGCGGACCGCGCTGCGCGACGGTCCGGCGCAGGCGCTCTCCGAAGGTCTCCATGTCGCGAATTCCCCTCTCCCGTGTCAGGTCGCGGACACCGCGGCGGCGATTCCTCGGGTAATCAGGGCGACGTCGGCGTCGCCCGTCACGTACGGCGGCATGGTGTAGATCAGGTCCCGGAACGGGCGCAGCCACACCCCCGCGTCGACGGCCGCCGCGGTGGCCTTGGGTAGATCGACGTCGTGGTCCAACTGGACGACGCCGATCGCGCCGAGCACCCGCACGTCCGCGACGCCCGCCTCGGCCCTCAGCGGCTCCAGACCGGCCCGTAGCCCGGCCTCGATGCGCCGCACCTCACCGGCCCAGTCCCAGCCCCGCAGCAGGCCGATGGAGGCGTTTGCGACGGCACAGGCGAGCGGGTTGCCCATGAATGTGGGACCGTGCGCCAGGCCGCCGCCTTCGCCGGCCGAGATGGCCCGGGCGACGGCCGGCGTGCACAGGGTGCCGGCCAGGGAGAGGTAGCCGCCGGTCAAGGCCTTGCCGACACACATGATGTCGGGCGTGACCCCGGCCCGGTCGGCCGCGAAGAACGATCCGGTACGCCCGAAGCCGGTCGCGATCTCGTCGAAGATCAGCAGTACGCCGTACGCCCGGGTGGCTTGTCGTAGGACCCGCAGGTACTCCGGATGATGGAACCGCATGCCGCCGGCGCCCTGCACGATCGGCTCGACGATGACCGCGGCGATGGCGTCCTGGTGCCGCTCCACCATCTCGGCGAGTGCGGCGGCGTAGCCCGCGTCGAAGCCCGCGGGCGGGGCCGCGGCGAAGACTTGCGCGGGCAGCACGCCGGTCCACAGCGAGTGCATGCCGCCGACCGGGTCGCAGACGCTCATCGGATGGAACGTGTCGCCGTGGTAGCCGCCCCGCCACGTGGCCAGCCGGGTCCGCGCGGGCCGGCCGAGCGCTCGCTGCGCCTGCAGCGCCATCTTGATCGCGACCTCGACCGCCACCGAGCCGGAGTCGCACAGGAACACATGCTCGAGCCCGTCCGGGGACAGCTCGACCAGCGTGGTGGCCAGCTCGACGGCCGGTGCGTGGGTGAGCCCGCCGAACATGACGTGGCTCATCCGGCGGGACTGCTCGACGAGCGCGGCGTCCAGCACGGGGTGCCGGTAGCCGTGGATGGCCGCCCACCACGACGACATCCCGTCGACCAGCTCGCGGCCGTCCGCGAGCGCCAGCCGGACCCCCTCGGCGCCCACGACCACGTACGGGTCGTTGCGCCCGGGCATCGGGCCGTACGGGTGCCACACGTGCGCACGGTCGAGGCTGACCAGCTCGTCGGCGTTCATGCCAGGGCCCGGGCGACGGCCTGCACGCCGCTCGCCGTCGCTCATGCCAGGGCCCGGGCGACGGCCTTCACCAGGGCCGGGCCCCGGTAGACGAACCCCGTGTAGAGCTGGACCAGCGACGCGCCGGCGTCGACGAGCCGGGCCGCGTCGTCGGGATCCATCACGCCGCCGACGCCGACGATCGGCAGCCGCCCGCCCGTCTCCGCGTGGATGAAGTGCACGACCTTGCGCGCCCGCTCGGTCAGCGGCCGGCCGGAGAGCCCGCCGGCTTCGGTGGCGCGTGGCTGGTCGGCGGCGGCCAGCCCGTCGCGGCCGAGCGTGGTGTTGGTGGCGATGACGCCCGCCCCGCCGCGGGCGAGGCACACCTCCAGCACCTCCGCGATCGCCGGTTCGGTGAGGTCCGGCGCGATCTTCACGAGCACCGGCGTCGTGCCGGCCAGCGCGCCGAGCAGGCTGCCCAGGTGGGCCTTGTCCTGCAGCGTGCGCAGCCCGGGCGTGTTCGGCGAGGACACGTTGACCGCGATGTAGTCGGCGTACGGACTGAGCAGCCGGTACGACGTCAGGTAATCGTCGACCGCTTCCTCGAGCGGGGTCGCCTTGGACTTGCCCAGCGACACGCCGAGCGGCACGCCGAGCGGCCCCCAGGCCGCGAGCCGGGAGGCCAGTGCCGCGGCACCCGCGTTGTTGAAGCCCATCCGGTTGATGACCGCCGCGCTGTCCGGGAGGCGGAAGACCCGGGGCTTGTCGTTGCCGGGCTGCGCATGCGCGGTGACCGTGCCGACCTCGACGAAGCCGAACCCGAGCGCCGGCCACGCGGGCAGCGCGATGCCGTCCTTGTCCATCCCGGCCGCCAGCCCCACCGCGTTCGGGAACCGCACCCCGAACACGTCCAGCGGCGCGTGGACCGCGTACCGGCGCCTCAGCAGGGCCAGCGTCCGGGGCCGGCCGGCGAGGGCGGCCAGCCGCCGGAGCGTGAACTCGTGCGCCGTCTCGGCGTCCCCGCCCCCCAGCCGGAAGAGCAGCGGCCGCACCCCCGCCTCGAAGAAGCTCATCCGGCGCCGCGCAGGTTGGCGTGCAGTTCCTGCAGCGGGCGTACCGTCATGTCGCCGCGCATCAGCGCCTCGATGCCCATCACCGCCGCGGCGGCCCCCTGCGTCGTGGTGATGCTCGGGATGTCGGCCGTGACGGCGGCACTGCGTAGTTCGTACCCGTCAGAGCGGGCGCTCGCACCCGAGCCCTGCGGGGTGTTGATGATCAGGGCGATCTCGCCGGCCTCGATCAGCGCGATCGCGTTCGCGCCCGGGCTCTCGAAGTGCTTCGGCACGACATCGCACTCGATGCCGTGCCGGCGCAGCACCTCGCCGGTCCCGGCCGTGGTGACGATCGTGAAGCCGAGGTCGGCGAGCCGTTTGATCGGGAAGATCATCGCTCGTTTGTCCCGGTTCGCCACCGACACGAAGATCTTGCCGCTGGTCGGCAGCGACCCGTACGCGGCGGCCTGCGACTTGGCGAACGCCTGGCCGAAGCCGGTGTCGATGCCCATGACCTCGCCGGTCGACTTCATCTCCGGGCCGAGCAGGCTGTCCACGCCTTGCCCGTTCGGGGTGCGGAACCGCTTGAACGGCAGCACCGCCTCCTTGATCGCGATCGGCGCGTCGGCCGGCTCGGATCCGCCGTCGCCGGTGGGCAGCAGCAGCCCCTCGGCGCGCAACTCGGCGATGGTCGCGCCGAGCATGATCCGGGCCGCCGCCTTGGCCAGCGGGACCGCGGTCGCCTTCGAGACGAACGGCACGGTACGCGACGCGCGGGGGTTGGCCTCGAGGACGTACAGTGCGTCGTCCTTGAGCGCGTACTGGACGTTGAGCAGCCCTCGGACGCCGACGCCGCGGGCGATCGCCTCGGTGTACCGGCGTACCTCGGCGAGGTGCGAGCCGGCCAGGGTGACCGGCGGCAGCGAGCAGGCCGAATCGCCGGAGTGGATGCCAGCCTCCTCGATGTGCTCCATGACCCCGCCGATGTACACCTCGCCGGTGTCGTCGCAGAGCGCGTCGACGTCGATCTCGATCGCGTCGTCGAGGAACCGGTCGACCAGCACCGGATGATCCGGCGAGATCTCGGTGGCCCGATTGATGTAGCCGTGCAGCGTCGGCTCGTCGTAGACGATCTCCATGCCGCGACCGCCCAGCACGTACGACGGCCGGACGAGTACCGGGTAGCCGATCTCGTCGGCGATCGCCTTGGCCTGCTCGAACGACGTCGCGGTGCCGTGGTCGGGCGAGCGCAGTCCGGCCTTCGCGAGCACCGCGCCGAACATGCCCCGGTCCTCGGCCAGGTCGATCGACTCCGGCGAGGTGCCCACGATCGGTACACCGGCCGCCTTGAGCCGGTGCGCGAGGCCGAGCGGGGTCTGGCCGCCCAGCTGCACGATCACGCCCACCACGCCCGGCCCGCCGGCCGCCTTACCGGACGAGTCCTCGGCGTGGAACACCTCCAGGACGTCCTCGAACGTCAGCGGCTCGAAGTAGAGCCGGTCGGCGGTGTCGTAGTCGGTCGAGACGGTCTCCGGGTTGCAGTTGACCATGACCGTCTCATAGCCTTCGGCGCCGGGACCGGACGCAACGGCTGAGCCGGACGCGGCGCTGCTCCGCAGTGCCTGAACCGCGTGCACGCACGAGTAGTCGAACTCGATGCCCTGGCCGATCCGGTTCGGGCCGGACCCCAGGATCAGTACCTTGGGCCGATCCGACGGGGCGACCTCGGTCTCGGAGTCGTAGCTCGAGTAGTGGTACGGCGTGTTCGCGGCGAACTCGGCCGCACAGGTGTCCGCGGTCTTGTACACGGGCCGGACGCCCAGCCGGTGCCGCAGCGTCCGGACGCCGTCCTCACCGGCCAGCTCGGGGCGCAGCGCGGCGAGCTGCCGATCGGAGAGCCCGGACC
>JBKOWB010000414.1:0-8829 GCA_046724195.1 Actinomycetota bacterium | reverse complement strand
GCCTCGTAGAAGAAGTCGAAGAGGTCGTCGTGCATCGGCACGACCTTCTTCATGAACTCGACATAGCGCATGAGGCGGCTGAGGTAGTCGGTCATCAGCTGGATGGTCGCGACCGTGCCGACACCGCCCGGGTACAGCGTGGACGGGTGCACGTGGCGGCCCTCCATCAGGCAGAACATCTCCCGCGTCATCCGGCTCACCTGCAGCGCCTCGCGGTAGAACTCGCCGGTGAACGGGTTCAACGAGCGCATGATGTCGCCGATGGTGCGGTAGCCGTGATCGCCCGCGCGCGGCGCCTCGGTGTTGTTGGCCCGTTCCAGCACGCCCGGATTGGTCTCGGCGACCATCTTCTCGCAGTAGTCCACGCCGACCAGGTTCTCCTGGAATATGTTGTGGTCGAACATGTACTCGGCAGCCTCGCCGAGGTTGACGATCCACTCGCCCAGATGCGGCGGCTTGACGCCGTACGCCATGTTCTGCGTGTAGCAGGAGCAGGTCGCGTGGTTGTCACCGCAGATCCCGCAGATCCGGCTGGTGATGAAGTGCGCGTCGCGCGGGTCCTTGCCCTTCATGAAGATCGAGTAGCCGCGGAAGATGGAGCTCGTGCTGTGGCACTCCGCGACGATCCGCTGCTTGAAGTCGATCTTCGTATAGATGCCGAGACTGCCGACGATACGGGTGATCGGGTCCCACGCCATGTCGACCAGTTCGGTGGCTTGGCTCGCGGTGTCCTGGCGGTTCTGGGTCGCGGTCATGTCTCTTCTTCCCGTTACCAGGTACGGGTTGCGCCGGTGGTCAGCTTGCCGCCGGGCCGCCGCCACTTGGGCTCGCGGTCCAGCGTGTGCGTCGTGATGTTGCGCAGGCGACGCATCGTCGAACCGTAGGGCGCGACCGAGTTGGTGGACAGCTTCGCGCCCGGCGGCTCGTCCATGAACGGCATGAACTTGTCCGGGAAGCCGGGCATCGTGCAGCCGATGCAGATGCCGCCCACGTTCGGGCAGCCACCTATGCCGTTCATCCAGCCCCGCTTGGGCACGTTGCACTTGACCGTCGGCCCCCAGCAGCCAAGCTTGACGATGCACTTCGGCGAGCCGTACTCGGTGGCGAAGTCCGCCTGCTCGTAGTAGCCGGCCCGGTCGCAGCCCTCGTGCACGGTTTGCCCGAACAGCCAGGTCGGGCGCAGCGCCTCGTCCAGCGGGATCATCGGCGCCTGGCCGGTCGCCATGTAGAGCAGGTAGGTCAGCGTCTCGGAGAGGTTGTCCGGCTGGATCGGGCACCCCGGTACGCAGACGATCGGGATGCCGGCCTTGGACTTCCACTCCCAGCCGAGGTAGTCGGGCACGCCCATGGCCCCGGTCGGATTGCCGGCCATGGCGTGGATCCCGCCGTACGTGGCGCAGGTGCCCGCGGCGACGATCGCGGTGGCCTTAGGCGCGAGCCGATCCAGCCACTCGCTGGTCGTCACGGGCTGGCCGGTAGCGGGGTTGTTGCCGAACCCGCACCAGTAGCCCTCGTCGTGCAGCCGCTCGTTGGGAATCGACCCCTCGACGACCAGCACGAACGGCTCCAGCTCGCCGCGATCGGCCTGGAAGAACCAGGCCATGAAGTCGTCGGCGCCGCCGTTCGGCCCGCACTCGAAGTCGATCAACGGCCAGTGCACCGCGACCTGCGGGAGGCCTGGGAGGGCCCCGAGAGCGATCTCCTCGACGCTGGGTTGGGTGGCCGCCGTCAGGGCGACCGAGTCGCCGTCGCAGCTGAGTCCCGCATTGATCCACAGCACGTGGATCAGCGTGTCCATCGCTTTGATTGCTTCCGCTGAAGGCATATGAGTGACCCGCTTTCCGGGGCCTGCGGCCCCCTCCGGCGCTAGGGTCGACACTCGGCCCGGACGTGTGACGCAGGGAACAGACTAGCGCTACTCCATGCAACAATGTCAACGATCTCGGGACATGATGAGTACCCCGATCAGGGGTGCGTAACCTGACCGGGCGCGCTATCACCGGCGGCCGAAGCGAGGGCCGATGCACGAGCTGTCGATCACCCAGAGTGTCGTCGACGCGGTCTGCGAGCGGGCCGCCGGTCGTCCGGTGCACAGCGTCAAAGTCCAGGTCGGCGCCCTGACGGCGGTAGTGCCGGAGGCCATGCGATTCTGTTTCGAGTTGGTCGTAGCGGGCACCGTCGCCGAGGGGGCGCGCCTCGACATCGAACACCGTCCGGGCGCGGCCCACTGCCGGGGCTGCGGCGCCGACATCGTCCTCGACGACCTCATCCTGCTGTGCCCGTGCGGCAGCGCCGACGTCGATGTGACGGCCGGACGCGAGCTGCGGATCGTGTCGATGGAGGTGGGTTGAGCCATGTGCGCGACGTGCGGATGCAACGACACGGCCGATACCCGGGCGGCGATGCCACATGAGCACGCCCACCCGTACGACCACGCTCACCCGCACGGCCCCGAGACGATCTCGCTCGAGCAGAAGGTGCTCGCCAAGAACGACTCGCTCGCGGAGCTCAACCGCAGCCGGCTGGCGCACCAGGACATCCTCGCCGTGAACCTGATGAGCTCCCCCGGCGCGGGCAAGACCACTCTGCTCGAGCGGACCATCCGGGACCTGGCGGCGGGCCGGAAGGTCGCGGTCATCGAGGGCGACCAGGAGACGCTGCTCGACGCGGACCGGATCCGCCGGACCGGCTGCGCCGTCGTACAGGTGAACACCGGCGCCGGCTGCCATCTCGACGCCGCGATGATGCGGGACGCGCTGGGCAGGCTTGACCCAGACGACGGCTCGCTGCTGTTCATCGAGAACGTGGGAAACCTGGTCTGCCCGGCGATGTTCGACCTCGGCGAGGGCGGCAAGGTCGTGATCATCTCGGTGACCGAAGGGACCGACAAGCCGCTCAAGTATCCCTACATGTTCGCGGTCGCGGATCTGGTCATCGTCAACAAGGTCGACCTCATGCCGTACGTCGACTTCGACCTCGACGCCTGCCGCCGGCACGTCAAGGCGGTCAACCCCCGCGCTGATCTTCTGGCCCTCTCGGCGACCAGGGGCGACAACGTCGCGGCCTGGTACGACTGGGTCGCCGACCGTTCCTGACCTCGCGCCACCGGCCGCGGATTGCCGCCGAAGCCCCCGCTCACGACAAGTTGTCGGCCCGGATGCCTCGCGTACACCCGGGTGTTTGCTGGACGCCTTGGTCCACGGTGAGTCTTCGGCCGACCGCACCCGTCCGACGGGGACGGGCATGGGCGCCACCACCCGCATCGCGGCGGCGGCAAGCTTCACCCGCGCAACGACGTCCGGCGAGGTGCAGAATCACTGGGTCAGCGCCAGACACGATCTCGAAATTTACGTTCGAAGGAGGAACAACATGGTTCTCAGTCGACGCGGATTGTTGGGCGGTGCCGCGGGCGCCGGGCTGACTGCGGCCGGTGCGGCCCTCGTGCCGGCCTCATCGTCGGCCGCGGCAAGCGACCGGCGCGGCGGGACCCCGACTGTGCCCGGGCCGCTGGAGGACGATCCGCAGGGTCTGGTCGCGCTACCGGCTGGCTTCTCGTACCGGGTCGTCTCGGTGGCCGGCCAGACGTCGCTGGTCACGGGCGAAAAATCCCCCGACCGGCCCGACGGCACCGGCGCATTCCGCTGGCGCAACGGCATCCGCCTGGTGCAGAACCACGAGCAGGGTCCCGGCGCGGCCCTGCCCGTTCCCCTGATCGCCGGCACCGTGTACGACCCGGCGGCGCTCGGCGGTGGCTGCACGGTCATCGAAACGACCCGCGACGCGGAGCGGATCGCTGAGTGGGTCGGACTGTCCGGCACCATCTCCAATTGCGCCGGCGGCGTCACTCCGTGGGGCACGTGGCTGACCTGTGAGGAGACGGAGATCAAGGCGGGCGCCGTCACCGGCGGCGCGACATTGGCCAAGGACCACGGTTTTGTCTTCGAGGTCGCCCCGGCCGAGCCAGGCCAGCAGCATCCCGTGCCGATCAAGGCCTGGGGCCGGTACGCCCACGAGGCCGTGGTCGTCGAGCCGTCCGGACGCCGGGTGTATCTCACCGAGGACGCCAGCACGCCGAACGGCCTGCTCTACCGCTGGACCGGAGACTCGGCCCTGCGCGAGGGTGCGTTGCAGCAACTCGGTCCGACCGAGGGGCGGCTCGAGGCGCTCAAGGTCACCGCGCCGGACGGCGGGCATCTCGACGACCTGTCCCGGATCACCGCTCAGTACATCAACCAGCCGCTGCAAACCTCGTGGGTCCCGGTGCCGGACCGGCTGGCCACCAGTGTCTCGGTCCGCAAGCAGTTCACCTCGGATCAGATCACCCGGAGTAAGAAGCTCGAGGGAGCCTGGGGCGACCGCCACGGCTTCTACTTCGACTCGTCGTTCGCCCACGCTGAGGACATCCCCGCCGGATCTGTCATGCACGACGGCCAGATCTGGTACTACCACTACGCCACCGGCACCCTGACCCTGAAGGCGTACTTCCCGTATGTCGCGGCGCTGCACGCCGGCGGCGATCCGGCCGCACTCCGCGGCTATGGGGTGACCTACTTCGACGGGCCGGACAATGTGCACGTCACCCCGTGGGGAGGGCTGGTCATCGCTGAGGACGGCGACGGCGACAATCATCTGGTCGGGTGGTCGGCGGAGACCGGCGCGTGGCCGCTGGCCCGCAACATGATCAACGCCGGCACCGCGACCACGCCGGTCTACAACGAGTGGACGGGTCCCACGTTCTCCCCGGACCACCGCCTGCTGTTCGCCAACGTCCAGGAGCCCGGTCACACGTACGCGATCAGCGCCGACTTCGGTCGCTACTTCGGATGACCAGCGACCAGCGGCGCGGGCGCTGCCGACTCGGGCAACGTCCGCGCCGCGGTCAGGCGTCCAGGTCACCCCGGGTCGGCGTTGGAGTACGGGGCGTCGCCCGCAAGCCGGCCTAGGTTGGACACATCGCTCAGCGGACGCCCTGGTCCGACCGTGGCTGTTCGGGCTCGGGGTCGGTGACGTCGGCGAACGTAGCCGCCAGCGCCGACGCGGCCGCGTCGGCCGGCAGCGAGACGGCGACGCCGCGCTCGCCGGCGCCGAGGCTGATCGTCCGGCCGCGCAACCGCTCATCCGCGATCACCGGCCACGGCCGGCTCGACCCGAACGGGGTGATCGTGCCGCGCTCGTAGCCGGTGACCTCCTTCGCCATGGCGGCGACGGGTAACGAGAGACGGCTGACGCCGAGCAGGTTCCGGAGCTTCGGCCACGAGATGACCCGGTCGCCGGGTACGAGCACGAAGACGTAATCGTCCTCGGCCCGGCGTACGACGATGGTCTTCACCACGTCGCGGGCCTCGACGCCCTGGGTGCGGGCCGCCTCGGCGAGGCTGCTCACCGGACCGTGGCGGAGGACCCGATGCGGGATCCCGGCGGCGGCGACGGCGGCTAGCGCTGGCTCGGACATGCGATCAACCCTACTGAGCCCGCCGCATCGAGCCGTCCGCCGACATCAATGTGCTTTTCGCTCGTCGGTCACGCGCGCGGCGCCAAAGATCTCGTAGATTTACCACGGTCTATCCAAACTGGACGTGGGAGCACACATGCTCATCAGGAGAAGGACCGTCGGGAGATCCCTGGTCGCGGCCGCGTTGGTCGCCTCGCTCGTAACCGTAGGGCTGGCGCAGCCCGCGCCGGCGGTCGCGGCGGTGAGCCGGGCCGAGCTGGCGTTGCGCTGGGCACCGATCCACTACCAGGACGTCGACGCGACCGGGAGCCACGCGCTGGGCGGCCGGTCCGACTACATCACGCGGGTCGACTTCGACGGCGACCTCGTCGGGCGTAACAACTGGGATCACGCGGGCCAGGCCGGTGCGTCGTTCGCCGCGTACGTCTACTACGACGTCGTGGAGACCAGCACGCACTGGTTCATCACGTACTTCTTCTTCCACCCTCGGGACTGGGTCGACCACCCGTTCTTCGAGACCGAACACGAGAACGACGGCGAGGGCCTGACGGTCGCCGTGGAGAAGGACGGCTCCACGTACGGGGTGCTGCGCGGCATGGTCACCGTGGCGCACACCAACTTCTACTCGTACACGCCGGCCGGCAGCACGTGGACGACCGGACGCGAGACGGTCGACGGGACGCTGCAGTTCCAATCGTCGCCGCACGACTCGTTCCAGCACCCGGTGACCGCACAGCAGGTGCAGGGCCACGGCCTGAAGGCGTACCCGCAGTACAACATCAACGGCGACGGCATCGTGTACTACCCGTCGACCACGGCCGAGACACCGAGCAGCGGCAACGACCGCGACGTGCAGTACCAGCTCCTCGACATGTTCGCCGGCGGCGGCCTGTGGGCGGAGCGGTCCAACGCCAGCCTCTTCGCCAACCTCGGCACATTCGCGGGCGACAACTCGGGCGACTGCGGCGTCGGCACCTGGGGCTGCACGATCAATTCGGCGAACGCGCCGTGGGGCTGGGACGACGGCGACGACGTGCCGGCGCGCGGTGAGCTCGCGACCGACCCGGCCAAGCTGTCCGCCGAATACTTCACGATCCCGGGCGAACTGTCCCGCACGTACGTCTACAACCCGTACGCCGGTGCGGCGGCGGCGCTGAAGGCCGCCGCGAAGACGGCGCCCCGCGTCATCGACTGACGTACAGCACGCGATAGCGGGCCGGGCGCCGACGGGCGCCCGGCCGGTCACGGCTCGACGACCACCTTCAAGCCGGTACGCGCGACCGCCACCTCGAACGCCTTGTCCACCTCCGCGAGCGGGAACGCGGCGCTGACCACGGAACGGACGTCGACGCGTCCCGACCGCACCAGGTCGACGGCGCGCGGGTAGACCTCCTTCATCCGCCGGGACATGAGAATGGTCAGCCCCTTGCGCCGCGCATGACCCGCCGGGAACGAGGTCCGGTCCCCGGCCGGGATGCCCACCAGGACCACGCGGGCCCCGGGCCGTGCCGCGCTCACCGCTAGGGCCACCGCGTCGTCGGTCCCGGCCACCTCGAACGCCACGTGCACCCCGTACCGGTTGCCGCCGGCCCGCTCAGCCAGCGTGCCGGGATCGCCGACCTCGTCCGGGGTCAGCGCCAGGTCGGCGCCGAACCGACGCGCCGCTTCCAGACGATGCGGCAGCGGGTCGACGGCCACGATGGTGGCGGCACCGGCGGCCCGGGCCACCTGCAGCAGGAGCAGCCCGATCGGGCCGCACCCGAACACGCCCACGCTCGCGCCGACGCGCAGGTGGGCCAGGTCGACGGCGTGGATCGCCACGCCCAGGGGCTCCAGCATCGCGCCGTCGGTAGTGGTCAGCCCGGCGGGCAACGAGTGCAGCAGCGCGCTCGGCCACGCCACGAACTCACGCAGCGCCCCGTCCTGCGTACCGTGGCCGGCGAACCGGATCCGTACGCAGAGGTTGCGGTGGCCCTCCTGGCAGAGCTCGCAGACTCCGCACGGGATGGCCGGGTCGAGCGCGACCGGCTCGCCATGCCGCGGGCCGCCCTCGATCACCCCGGCGAACTCGTGCCCGATGACGAGCGGGTGGCCGAGGCGGGCGTCCCCGATACCCGCCTCGGCGTACCAGTGCAGATCCGAACCGCATAGCCCGACGGCCGCGACGCGGACCAGGCTGTGCTCCGCCGGCACCTCCGGCACCGCTTCGTCGGTCAGCCGGATGTCACCGGCGCCGTACAGGCGCGCGACCCGCATCAGCGCGAGCCCCCCTGCAGCCGGATCATGCTCCAGGACAACGCGGGCAGTACGGCCGTGGTGCGCCCGTCGACCACCTTGACATCGTCCAGTCGGCGCGGCGTCACCCGGTCCGGCTGGGCGGCGCTGTTCACCGCGTCCGGGTCCGCGTCGTGGATCGCGACGTGCTCGCCGGTCACCAGCCCGGGGCACGCACGCAGGTCCACGTCGAGCGTCAGCTCCTCGCGCTGGTCCCGGTTGACCGCGAACAGCGTGACCGTGCCGGATTCCTCGTCGCGGACCGCGGTCACGTCGAGGACCGGCACTTCGCCGTGCGCCCTGGTCTCGTAAATCGGGCCGGTGGCCTCGGCGCGGAGCACCGTGCCGCGCCCGTGCCGGGAGGTCAGCGCGAACGGGTGGAAGCTGGCCTGCCGCCAAGCCGGCCCGCCGGGCTCGGACCGGATCGGCGCGATCACGTTCACCAGCTGCGCCAAGCAACCGATCTTGACCCGGTCGGCGTGCCGCAGCAGGGAGATGAGCAGGTCGCCGACCACGACCGCGTCCACCACCGAGTAGGTGTCCTCGATCAGGCGCGGCGCCTCGGCCCAGTCCAGGTTCTCCTCGCCCACGAACCGCTTCTGATACCAGACGTTCCACTCGTCCACGGACAGGTTGATCCGCTTGGTGTGCCCGCCTACCGCCCGGACGTGGTCGCAGGTGGACACGACGGACTCGATGAACCGGTCGAGGTTGACCGCGCTGGCGAGAAAACTGTCGCGGTCGTCGTCGGCCTGCTCGTAGTAGCTGTGCAGGGAGATGTAGTCGACCAGCTCGTACGTCTCCGCCAGGACGGTCGCCTCCCAGGTCCCGAACGTGGGCATCCGCGGATGCGAGCTGCCGCAGGCGGCCAGTTCGATGGTCGGGTCGACCCGGCGCATCGCCTTCGCGGTCTCGGCCGCCACCCGGGCGTACTCGATCGCGGTCTTGTGGCCGATCTGCCACGGGCCGTCCATCTCGTTGCCCAGGCACCACAGCTTCACGTCGTGCGGGGCCGGCGACCCGTTGGCCCGCCGCAGGTCCGACCAGTACGTACCGGACGGGTGGTTGCAGTACTCGACGAGGTGGCGCGCCGCATCCACGCC
>JBKOWB010000135.1:0-4452 GCA_046724195.1 Actinomycetota bacterium | reverse complement strand
GCGGTCGACACGGGCTGCCTGCCCAACCTGCTGCCCGGCGGTCGCCCGGTCGCTGACGAGAGGGCTCGCACCGAGCTCTCCGCGGCATGGAACGTGGACGCGGACGCCCTGCCGAGCGCGGCTGGCCGCGACACCGACGCGATCCTGGCGGCCGCGGCCGACGGCAGGCTCGGCGGGCTGCTGGTCGCGGGCGTGGATCCGGCCGACCTGGCCGACCCGCTGCGCGCCGAAGCGGCGCTCGACAACGTGCCGTTCCTGGTCAGCCTCGAACTGCGCCAGAGCGCCGTGACCCGGCGGGCCGACGTGGTGCTGCCGATCGCGCCGCCGGTCGAGAAGGCCGGCACGTTCATGGACTGGGAGGGCCGGCTGCGGGCGTTCGAGACGGTGCTCCCGACCGCCGCGATGACGGACGGCAGAGTGCTCGAGGCGATCGCCGCGCTGATGGACGTCACGCTCGGCACCGGCAACGTCGATTCGATCCGCCGCGAGCTGGGCGCTCTGCCGGCGACCCGCGCGCGCCGTCCTGCCGCGCCGACCGTCCCGGCCGCCGCGCCGCCGGAGCCCGGCGAGCGGGAGGCTGTGCTCGCCACCTGGCATCAACTGATCGACCTCGGCCGGATGCTGGACGGCGACGAAGCGCTGGCCGGCACCGCCCGGCCGCCGCTGGTCCGGATCGGCAAGGACAGCGCAGAGGCGCTCGGTGTCGCCGACGGCGATGTGGTCACGGTCAGCACCGACCGGGGCGCCATCGCGCTGCCGGCCGAGATCGCCGACCTGCCCTCGCAGGTGGTGTGGCTTCCCACGAACTCGCCGGGTTCGACGCTGCGCCGGAGCCTCGGCGTCACCTCGGGCGCCGTGGTCCGGCTGAGCGCCGGCAACCCCGGCCCGATCCTCGCTGCGTCATCTGAAGGCGGCTCCGCCGCACTGGTGGGAGAAGAGCGCGCTGCGTCATCTGAAGGCGGCTCCGCCGCACTGCTTGAAAAAGAGCGCGCTGCGTCATCTGAAGGCGGCTCCGCCGCACTGCTTGAAAAAGAGCGCCCAGAGGGGGCTGACTCATGAACTCGCTGATCCTTGCGCATGCGGAGGATCCGTCGCTGCAGACGTTCCGGGACGACGTCTGGTGGATCACGTTGATCAAGTTGTTCGCCGTCTTCGTGATCTTGCTGGTCTTGACGTTGTTCACGATCGTCTACGAGCGCAAGGTCGTCGCCCGCATGGCGGTCCGGCCAGGTCCCAACCAGGTCGGGCCCAAGGGCTCGTTGCAGAGCCTGGCCGATGGCTTGAAGCTGCCGTTCAAGGAAGAGATCATCCCGAAGACCGCCGATCGGGCCGTGTACTTCCTGGCCCCGGTGATCTCGGCGACGACCGCGTTCACCGCGTTCGCGGTGATCCCGTTCGGACCGGTGGTCACGTTGTTCGGCCACCGGACCGCACTGCAGCTCACCGACGTGCCGGTCTCGGTGCTCGTGCTGCTCGCCTGCTCCTCGATGAGCGTGTACGGGGTGGTGCTGGCCGGCTGGGCCTCCGGTTCGACGTACCCGCTGTTGGGCGGCCTCCGCTCGAGCGCACAGATGATTTCGTACGAGGTCGCGATGGGGCTGTCCATAGTGGCGGTCTTCATGACGGCCGGCTCTTTGTCGACGTCGCAGATCGTCAAGGCCCAGAGCGGCAACGACCCGGTGACCAGCTACAGCATCCTGGGCTGGCACCCGACCGCGCCGAGCTGGTACGCGATCCTGCTGCTACCGAGCTTCATCATCTATGCCATCTCGGCGGTCGGTGAGACCAACCGGGCGCCGTTCGACCTGCCGGAGGCCGAGTCCGAACTCGTCGGCGGCTTCCACACCGAGTACTCGTCGTTCAAGTTCGCGATGTTCTTCCTCGCCGAGTACATCAACATGATCACCGTGTCGGCGTTCTGCACCACGCTGTTCCTCGGCGGCTGGCGCGCCCCCTGGCCGATCACCCTCTGGGACGGCGCCAACTCCGGGTGGTTCGCGCTGATTTGGTGGTTCGCGAAGATCCTGATCCTGCTGTTCGGCTTCATCTGGCTCCGGGCCACGCTGCCCCGGATGCGCTACGACCAGTTCATGCGGTTCGGCTGGAAGGTCCTCATCCCGGTCAACCTGGTGTGGATCGTGTTCCTCTCCGGCGTACGGGTGGTGAACCGGGAGCTGTCCACCGGGCCGAAGATCCTGGTCATCGGCGGGGTCCTCATCGTCATCCTGTTGATCGCGCTGCTTTGGCCCGCAGCACGCAAGCCGCGCCAGCTGTCGATCGAGGAGCAGCTGGCCGCCCGGCCGCCAGGCAGCTTCCCGGTACCGCCGATAGACCTTCAGGTGCCGCCCAGCCCGCGCGCCCGCCGCGCGGTGGCCGAGCGCACGCCCGCCGCCGTGGGTGGCGGGACGAGCGAGACCTCCGACGACGCACCAGACAAGGAGGTGTGACGTGGGAACGTTCACGGGCTCGTTCAAGGGCTTCGGCGTGACCTTCGCGCACATGTTCCGCAAGGTCGTCACGACCGACTACCCGTTCGCGCCGCCCGAGACGGCGCCGCGCTACCACGGCCGGCACATCCTCAACCGGCACCCGGACGGGCTGGAGAAGTGCATCGGCTGCGAGTTGTGCGCCTGGGCCTGTCCGGCCGACGCGATCTACGTCGAGGGCGGCGACAACACCGAGGACCAGCGCTTCTCGCCCGGTGAGCGGTACGCCACCATCTACCAGATCAACTACGCCCGTTGCATCTTCTGCGGCCTGTGCATCGAGGCGTGCCCGACCCGTTCGTTGACCATGAGCAACGAGTACGAGTTGGCCCGCGACAACCGCCAGGACCTCATCTTCACGAAGAAGGAACTGCTGGCGCCGCTGTTGCCGGGCATGGAGATGCCGCCGCACCCGATGCGGCTGGGCGACAGCGACAAGGACTACTATCTCGGCGCGCTGACCAACCCGGGCACGTCCGCCGGCGCCGAGCGGGCCCCCTGGTCGGAGACCGGCACGGACGACGCGGCCACCGCGATCGATCCCGCTGCCCGACCGGAGACCGCGGGTACGGTACGCCGGCCCGGCGCTGCCGGTGAGGTAGCGAAGGAGCCGGTCAAATGACCACGTTGGCGGCGGCTGCCGCGCAGGTGTCAACCGGTGAGGCCTGGGCCTTCTGGATCCTCGGCAGCATCGCCGTGATCGGCGCGCTGGGCATGGTGCTCGCCCGCAACGCGGTGCACTCCGCGCTCTGGCTCGTCGTCACCATGCTGTGCCTCGGATTCCTCTACGTGGTCAACTCCGCGCCGTTCCTGGGCATGGTGCAGATCATCGTCTACACCGGCGCGATCATGATGCTGTTCCTCTTCGTGCTCATGCTGGCCGGCCGGGACGCCTCCGACTCGCTGATCGAGACGCTGCGTGGCCAGCGGCTCGCGGCCATCCTGCTCGGCGTCGGCTTCGCCGTGCTGGTCGGCACGGGCCTGGCGCGGGCGCTCGGTGACGTCCCGGCGGCCGGGCTGCCGTCGACGAACGCGGACGGCAACGTGCCGGGCATCGCGGCGCTTTTGTTCACCCGGTACGTCTTCGCGTTCGAGGTCACGTCGGCACTGCTCATCACGGCGGCGGTTGGCGCGATGGTGCTGGCCCACGTCGAGCGGACCAAGGCCGAGATCGCCGACCAACTCACCCGGATGACGGCGCGCTTCCGGCCGGGCAGCTACCCGGGACCGAAGGCGGGCCCGGGCGTCTACGCGAACACCATGTCGGTCGCCGCACCCGCCCGTCTGCCGGACGGCCACGGGGCCGAGCGCAGCCTCTCGCCGATCCTGCCCGTACGCGAGCTGACCGCCGAAGAGGCCGCACCGAAGGGCACCGACAAGTGAATGCGACGCTCTCGCAATCGAAAGGTGGCTCAGCGAAGTGACACCTGACTACTACCTGGTCCTGGCGGCGATCTTGTTCACCATCGGCGCCGCCGGGGTGCTCGTCCGTCGCAACGCCATCGTGCTGTTCATGTGCATCGAGTTGATGCTCAACGCGGCCAACCTCGCGCTGGTGGCCCTCAGCCGGATCAACGGCACCCTCGACGGTCAGATCATGGCGTTCTTCGTCATGGTCGTGGCGGCGGCCGAGGTCGTGGTGGGCCTCGCGATCATCATGTCCATCTTCCGGACCCGGCGGTCGGCGAGCGTGGACGACGCCAACCTCCTCAAGTACTAAAGGGGCCTTGGAGTGGAACAGACAGTGGAGTACGCCCACGCCACCGGGGTGCTTAGCGGGATCTGGCTGCTGGTGGCCATCCCTCTGGTCAGCGCGGGAATCCTGCTGCTGCTGGGCAAGCGGGCCGACAAGTGGGGACACTGGCTCGGCGTGCTCTCGGTGGCCGCGTCGTTCGTGCTCGGCGTGATCTTCTTTTTCAGCCTGCGCAACCTGGGCGGCACCCGGGCCGTCGAGGAGAGCCTGTAC
>JBKOWB010000265.1:0-3839 GCA_046724195.1 Actinomycetota bacterium | reverse complement strand
CCTACATGGACGTGGACCTCTCCACCGATCTGGGCGCCCTGCTCCCGCTGGTGGCTCCGCTTATCTCCGGCCACTCGGACCTGGCGATCGGCTCCCGGCTGGCGCGCGGCTCCCGGGTCGTACGCGGGGCCAAGCGCGAGTTCATCTCCCGCGGCTACAACCTGATCCTGCGCGGTACGCTCTCCGCCCGGTTCTCCGACGCCCAATGTGGATTCAAGGCGATCCGCGCCGACGTGGCCGGGCGGCTGCTGCCGATGGTCGAGGACACCGGCTGGTTCTTCGACACCGAGATGCTGGTGCTGGCCGAGCGAGCCGGCCTGCGCATCCACGAGGTCCCGGTGGACTGGGTGGACGACCCCGACAGCCGCGTCGACATCGTGGCGACCGCGGTGGCCGACCTGAGGGGCATCGCCCGGCTCACCCGGGCGCTCGGGACCGGCCGGCTGCCGCTGGCCGCACTGCGCGAACAGCTCGGCCGCAACCCGCTTCCGGTAGCCGGGGTTCCCGCCGGATTGACCGGCCAGCTGCTGCGTTTCGCGGCGGTGGGCGTCGCGAGCACGCTGGCGTACGTCCTGCTCTACGCGGGGCTGCGGACCGGCCTCGGTCCACAGTCGGCCAACTTGATCGCGTTGCTCGGCACCGCGGTGGCGAACACGGCCGCGAACCGGAGACTGACCTTCGGCGTACGCGGAACAGACCGCGTCTGGCGGCACCAGGCCCAGGGTCTGGTGGTGTTCGGGGTCGGACTCGGTCTGACCAGCGGTTCGCTGGCCGTGCTGGACGCGCTCAGCAGTCACCCACCCAAGGCGGTTGAGCTGGTCGTGCTGGTCGTCGCCAATCTGATCGCCACCGGCGTGCGGTTCCTGATGATGCGGATCTGGGTGTTCCGCGGTCATCGATCGGTCCTGAAGCCGGCGCCGGCAGACGCCTGAGGACCAAGCCGAGCTACCGGCGGTAACCCGGATGGACACCCGGCGCCAGTCCCTGCCGGTCGGCGATGATGCCGACCGCGACCGGGCAGGTCAGGCGAAGGTGACGCTCGCGTCCGAGGCGCCTCGGGCGCGGGCCACCTCCGCTGCCTCGGTCTCCACGGCCTTGCGGGCCTTGGCCGGCAGCGACCCGAATGGCGTCACGGTCAGGTCGACGCGTTTCTTGCCGGCCATCTTGGCCCGCCACACGCCCGCGATCTCACCGTCGAGCAACAGCACACCCGGGTTGCCGAGAACCTTCCAGACCTCCTTCTGCCGCTTCTTGTCCGGCACCAGCAGGTCGCGGTCGCGCGCCTGCAACAGGGCGTCCATCGCGGGCAGCAGCCGGACGCCCGCAACCGGCTTCGCCGACTTCAGGTCCGACACGGCGTCCGCCGGCAGCCAGACCTTGCGTCCGTCGACGGCGACCTCGTCGAGATCGTCGGGCCAAACCTTGCGCATCTCTGCCGAGGCGCTGCCGAAGTACTTCGCCACCTCGACCGGCGTGGCCGGGCCGAGCAGGCGCAGGTACGTCACGATCAGCTCGTCGATGCCCTCGTTCTTGGTAGGCGGACCGAGCAGGTTCTTGATCGGGCCCAGCGTCGCGTCCTTGCCCCGGGTCTCGACCTCGATGCCGCCGGCCAGACCGGAGTGCTGCCAGACGTTGCCCGCGATGTGCCGGGCCTTGCAGGAGCGGCAGTCGTAGGTGAGCGCCTCTGGCACGCGCTTGCTGACCTGGGTGCTGACCTCGCCGCGCGGCATCGACTCCTTGACGACCTGGCGGAACGCGTTCGCGGTGGCGGTGAACGCGGCGATGCCGAGCTTCACGCCCTCAGGGATCTGCGCGCTGTTGATCCGCGCGGACGCGTCGGCGTCGCTGACCGGCCAGAGCGCCTTCATCAGCGAATGCAGTTGCTTGCGCCGATGCAGGTGCGGGGCGCCACGTGCGGCCCAGACCATGATCAGCCGATCGTCGGTGAGATCGGCGGACGTCCGCGCGGCGAGCGCCACCTGGGTGGAGTCCGGCGTGTACTCCTGCACGCCAAGGTCGAGCACGGCAAGATCGCCGGGCCGATCCTTGCCGCGCTCGGTGAGCCCGAGTGCCGCGACCCGATACGCCATCACCTGCGCACGGTCCACCTGCGATGCCGAGGCCACCGCCACCACCTCCCGCCGGATTGTGAACCGTCAGCCACGACGACCGTAGCGCCGGGCTGCGACGTTCTTCAGTCGCTCGAGCCGGCGGCCGCGCGCGTCCGCCAGCTCCCAGGTGTCCAGGCGGCTCGGGCCGTACGGGCCCTCCTGCAGGATCGGCGGCTCGCCGGTGAGTCGAAACCCGCACCGCTGGGCGACCGCGCAGCTCGCGGCGTTGTCCGGGTCGATGCGCAGCAGCAGCCGGTTGAGGCTGAGCGTGCTGCGCGCGTACCCGGACAGCAGTGACAACGCCCCCGACGCCAGGCCGCGCCGGCGATGCGGCGCCCCCACGAGATATCCCAGCTCGGCCTCTTTGAGGCCGGCGTCGACGCCGAAGAGCAACACCTCGCCGAGGGGCTTGCCCCCGTCGGTCGTGATCGCGAGCTGGATCCGCTGGCCGCTGGTGCGGCCGTGGTGGGCCCGCTTCAGGTACGCCATGCCGGCCTCGACATCGAACGGCGAGGGCATGGGCGTCCAGCGCGCGACGTCGGGTTCGTCGAGTAGCTCGATCAGATCGTCGAGGTCTTCCGACCGCCATTCGCGCAGCGTCACACCGTCACCAGTCAACGTGATCGGAAAGGGCAGCCGGCGGACGGTCGTCATGCGCCGATCCTGCCCGTAAGGACCCGGTTCCGGCCAGTAGCGACACTTATGAAAGCCGTGGGTGACTTCTCACCTACGCACCGCAGGTGACCCGACCCCGCCCGGCGGCTACGTGCGATGACGGTCTGCGGCAAGGTGGAATGGCAGGCATGAGCATCGACCCGCATCTGGCGCCGCACTGGGACACCTCCGCGCTCGTCACCATCGACATGCAGCGCGACTTCCTCTCGGAGAGCCCGTTCGGGCTGGCCGGAACCACGGAGGTCATGCCGAACCTCTGGAAGCTGACCGAGGCGTTCCGTGCGGCACACCGGCCGATCGTGCATGTCGTCCGCCTCTACCCGCGCACCGGCGGCGATGTGGACCGCGTCCGCCGCACGCTCGTCGAGCAAGGCGCGAGCTTCGTCTCACCCGGCGCGCCGGGCCGCCTCCTCGCGCCCGGCCTGGCTCCCGCCGATGCGCCCGATCTCGACGATGAGCTGCTGCTCAGCGGCCGGCCGCAGGCCCTCGGCCCGGACGAGTACGCGCTCTACAAACCACGCTGGGGCGCCTTCTACCGCACGCCGCTGGCCGACCTGCTGGCCCAGCACGGCGCGGACACGCTCGTCTTCGCCGGCTGCAACCTTCCCAACTGCCCGCGGGCCAGTGTCGTGGAGGCACACGAACGCGACTTCCGCGTCGTTCTGGCCACGGACGCCGTTTCCCAGGCCTCCGATCAAGGCTTCCGCGAGATCGCGGGCCTCGGCACGATCTTGATGAGTACGGAGGGGATCGTCGCCAACCTCAACAGGGCCTGATCGTCGTACCCCTGTGGCAGGCTGATCCCGTGGCCGATCCGCTTACCGAATTGACCGCGGCGACGGACGCACTGACCAGCGTCCACGCCGCCGCCGGGCCCTATCTCGCCTCGCTCGCCGACCGGAAGGTGTTCGACTCCGGGGCCGTGCCTCTGCTCGCCGACCTCGGCGGCCCGCTACCGGAGCGTGGCCACGGCACGGCCGCCGCAGTCGACCGGCTGCTCGAGATCGGCACCTCGGCCGGCACGGCATCGTCCGGGCCGCGGTTCTACCACTT
>JBKOWB010000299.1:0-4889 GCA_046724195.1 Actinomycetota bacterium | reverse complement strand
GGTCGAGGCGCAGCTGCGGATCGCCGCCGGCCAGGCCGTCGAGGTCCCGGTCGAGTCCCGCGGTCACGCCATCGAGCTGCGCGTCAACGCCGAGGACCCGAAGCGTTTCCTGCCCGGCCCCGGCAAGGTCACCACCTGGCTGGAACCGGCCGGCGACGGCGTGCGGGTCGATTCCGGCTATGCCGCGGGCACCACGGTCACGCCGTTCTACGACTCGTTGATGGCGAAGCTCATCGTGCACGGCGCCGACCGTACCGATGCGATCGCCAAGGCCCGCGCGGCGGTGGCCGGATTCGAGATCACCGGTCCCAAGAACAACCTGCCGTTTTTCGCCGAGCTCCTGGAGAACGAGGAATTCCTTTCCGGCGACTACGACACCGGCATCGTCTCGCGAATGAGGTGACCTCATGAGCAGCGTTTCGATCAGAGAAGTCGCGCCGAGGGATGGCCTGCAGAACGAACACCCGATCCCGACCGAAGCCAAGGTGCGGTTGATCGACGCGCTGTCCGGCACCGGCGTCCGGCGGATCGAGGCCGTCTCGTTCGTGCATCCGAAGGCTATCCCGCAGATGGCGGACGCCGATGAGGTGTGGGCGGGCGCATGGCACAACCCGCAGGTGCGCTACTCCGCGCTGATCCCGAACACCCGCGGTGCCGAGCGTGCCCTCGCCGCCAGCTTCCGGGAGATCGAGGTCGTCGTCTCGGCCAGCGACACCCACAACCGCCGCAACCTCAACCGTTCGACGCAGGAGTCGCTCGAAGACATCGCCGCATTGATCCCGTTGGTCCACGGGGCCGGCGCCACGCTCGAGGTGATCGTCGCGACCAGCTTCGGCTGCCCGTTCGAGGGTGACATCGACCCCAGGCGGGTGGCGGAGATCGTCGCTCGCGTCCGCGCCGACGGCGCGGACCGCATCGCGTTCGGCGACACCACCGGCATGGCGACCCCCCGACGGGTCCGCGACCTGCTGTCGGCCGTCCGACCGGATCTGCTGCACTTCCATGACACCAGGGGTACGGGGCTCGCGAACGTCCTGACCGCCCTGGAGCTCGGAGTCACCGAGTTCGACGCGAGCGTGGGTGGGATCGGCGGCTGTCCGTACGCGCCGGGCGCCTCGGGGAACATCGCCACCGAGGAGCTTGTGCACATGCTCGAGGACATGGGGATCGACACGGGCATCGATCTCGATGCGCTGATCGAGGTTGGCGAGCTGGCCGAGAAGTTGCTCGGCCGTACGCTCCCATCCGGTGTTCTCCGGGCCGGTCCCCGTACCAGATTGGTGTGATTCCCTCGGACTATTTCCGAATTATCCGTATGTGACTCTGGCCTGGTCTCGGCTGCTCGCAGAGGCCGCCCCAACTGGGGTTGCCGTCCGGCCTTTCGGTCCATTGGCCCCCGATCGCCGAGTGCGCTAACCTAACGATCGTTCAGGCGATGGCTGGGGGTTACGTGACGATCGATGGTGATGCGCTGTCCCAGGTACGCAAGCGCGTGCTGGCGGGCGGCGCCGAACGCTACCACGCCGCCAACGCCGCCAAGGGCAAGCTCTTCGCGCGGGAGCGGATCGCGCTGCTGGTCGACGAGGGTTCGTTCGTCGAGGACGGGATGTACGCCAACGCGCTCGCCGACGGCCTGCCGGCCGACGGCGTGATCACCGGAATCGCCCGGATCCAAGGGCGCGATGTGTGCCTGATGGCCAACGACTCCACGGTCAAGGCGGGCTCCTGGGGCGCCCGCACGGTCGAGAAGATCATCCGGATCATCGAGCGCGCGTACGCGAACGCCGTCCCCATGATCTATCTGGTCGACTCCGCGGGCGCCCGGATCACCGACCAGGTCGACCTCTTCCCGGGCCGCCGCGGCGCCGGGAAGATCTTCCACACCCAGGTCCGCGCCTCGGGATCGATTCCGCAGGTGTGCGCGCTGTTCGGGCCGTCGGCCGCCGGCGGCGCCTACATCCCCGCGTTCTGCGACGTCGTGGCGATGGTCGACGGCAACGCCAGCATGTACCTGGGTTCCGACCGGATGGTCGAGATGGTCACCGGCGAGAAGACGACGCTCGAGGCGATGGGCGGCGCGCGCGTGCACTGCGCCGAGTCCGGCGTCGGCCACTTCCTCTGCAAGACCGAGCAGGACGCCCTCGACGTGGTCCGCGACTATCTGTCGTACCTGCCGTCGAACTGGCGTCTCGCCCCGCCGCGAGCCGAGTCGAAACCACCGGCCAACGTGGATCTCGCCGCGTTGGTGCCGGCCAGCGAGCGGCAGGCCTTCGACATGCGGCGCTACATCAAGGGCATCCTCGACGAGGGCTCGTTCTTCGAGATCCAGGCCCTGTGGGCCAAGGAGCTGACGGTCGGGTTCGGCCGGCTGGACGGCGAGGTCGTCGGCGTCGTCGGCAACAACTCGATGTTTAAGGGCGGCGTGCTCTTCGTCGACTCGGCCGACAAGGGGACGCGGTTCGTCCAACTCTGCGACGCGTTCAACGTGCCGCTGCTCTTCCTCTCGGACGTGCCCGGCTTCATGGTCGGCGCGGCGGTGGAGAAGCAAGGCATCATCCGGCATGGCGCCAAGATGATCAGCGCGGTCTCGGAGGCGACCGTGCCGAAGGTCTGCGTCGTGGTTCGCAAGGCGTACGGTGCCGGGCTGTACGCGATGGCCGGGCCGGGCTTCGACCCCGACGCCACGATCGCGCTGCCCACCGCGAAGATCGCCGTGATGGGCGCCGAGGCCGCCATCAACGCGGTCTACGCCAACAAGATCGCCGCCATCGACGACGCCGACGAGCGCGCGGCGTTCGTGGAGGCGCGCCGCGCTGAGTACGAGCGCGACATCGACATCATGCGCCTGGCCAGCGAGCTCGTCGTCGACGCCGTCGTCGAGCCGGCCGACCTGCGCGATGAACTCATCCGCCGCTACGCCGCGGCGCGCGGCAAGGATCGCGGTTTTTCCCGGCGCCGGCACGGCGTCACTCCGGTTTAGAGAGAGGCACAGCCATGGTCGACTTCCGGCTCAGCGACGAGCAGGAGGCGCTGCGCGACAGCGTGCGGGAATTCGCTCGCGAGCAGGTCGCGCCCGTGATCGCCGAGCATTACGAGCACAAGACCTTCCCGTACGACATCGTGCGGCAGATGGGCAAGATGGGGCTCTTCGGGCTTCCGTTCCCAGAGGCGCACGGCGGCATGGGCGGCGACTACTTCGCGCTCTGCCTGGCTATCGAGGAACTGGCCAGGGTGGACAGCAGCGTCGCGGTCACGGTCGAGGCGGCGGTCTCGCTCGGTGCCATGCCGATCTACCGCTTCGGTACGGCGGACCAGAAGGCGCAGTGGCTCCCAGGGCTCACCAGCGGCGAGTCGCTGGCCGCCTTCGGCCTCACCGAGCCGGGTTCGGGTTCCGACGCGGGCGCCATCACGACCCGCGCGATGCTGGACGAGAACGCGGGCGAGTGGGTGATCAACGGCTCCAAGGCGTTCATCACCAACTCGGGCACGGACATCACCTGCCTGGTCACGGTCATGGCAGTGACCGGCACCAACCCGGACGGATCCAAGGAGCTCTCGACGATCATCGTGCCGTCGGGCACACCGGGCTTCACGGTCGCGCCGGGCTACTCGAAGGTCGGCTGGTGCGCGTCCGACACCCACGAGCTGTCCTTCGACGACGTCCGGGTGCCGGCCGCCAACCTGCTCGGTCCGCGCGGCCGAGGCTTGGCGCAATTCCTGCGGATCCTCGACGAGGGCCGGATCGCGATCGCTGCGCTCGCCGTCGGCCTGGCCCAGGGCTGTGTCGACGAGTCTGTCGCGTACGCGCGCGAGCGCCAGGCGTTCGGCCGGCCGATCGGTGACTACCAGGCCGTTCAGTTCATGATCTCGGACATGGAGCTGCGGGCGCACACGGCCCGGCTCGCGTACTACGACGCTGCGGCCCGCATGCAGGCCGGTGCGGACTTCAAGCGTTACGCGGCAATCGCCAAGCTGCACGCGAGCAATGCGGCCATGGAGAACGCCCGGTGGGCCACCCAGGTGCACGGCGGCTACGGCTTCATGAACGAGTCGGCGGTCGGCCGTTTCTACCGCGACGCCAAGATCCTGGAGATCGGCGAGGGCACCTCCGAGGTGCAGCGCATGCTCATCGCGCGGGGCCTCGGCCTGTGAAAGCGTCCGAATTCTGACCCTGCCTGGGTCCGATCCCTGACAACTGGGCCAAACGAGTCTGCGGGCATCGACATCGGTGCCTAGTTTCAAAACATGACGTCTGATCACGGGGCGGATCCAGGGGGTCCGGGATTTGACGCCGTGCTGCGCAGCCATCGGCTGCGGGCCAAGCTGACCCAGGACGAGCTGGCCGCGCGTGCGGGGATCGGGGTGCGCACGGTGCGCGACCTCGAACGGGGCAGGGCGTCGCGCCCGCAACGGACCACGGTGGAGTTGCTCGCCGCCGCACTGCGGCTGGCCGACCCGGACCGGGACGCGTTTCTGGCCGCCGCGCGTGGGCAGCCGTCCACTGCCGTGCCCCCGGCGCCGCGGTTTACCCGGCTGCCACCGGCCGGCAACCTGATCGGGCGCGACGCTGACGTCGCCGAACTGGTCGCGCTGCTCACGCAGCCGGCGCCGGACGGCCCCCGGGGCGTCACGCTGGTCGGCCTCGCCGGTGTCGGCAAGACCGCCCTCTCACTGGTGGTGATGCACGCCATCGCGCCGTCCCATCATGGCGTGGCCGGCATCGTAGTGACGGAAGGGTTCACCTCCGTCGAGATCCTCGGCAGCGTGGCCGCGGTGTTCGGCGTCGGTCGGTCGGAAGACCTTGCCGGCCGTTTCACCGGGACGTCCGCGGTGCTGTTGATCGATGCGGTCGAGCGGGCGCCGGAGTCCGTTGCGGCTGCGCTGACGCA
>JBKOWB010000012.1:0-8600 GCA_046724195.1 Actinomycetota bacterium | reverse complement strand
GGCGGGGTGAGACCCATGCCGACGCCGGGCGGGGTGCCGGTGTTGATCAGGTCGCCGGGTTCGAGGACGAGGAACTGGCTGAGGTAGTGCACGACGAAGTACGGGTCGAAGATCATCGTCTTGGTGTTGCCTGTCTGCCGGCGCACCCCGTTGACGTCCAGCCACATGTCGAGCGCGAGGACGTCCTCGATCTCGTCGGTGGTGGCAAGCCAGGGGCCCGCCGGGTTGAAGGTCTCCGCGGACTTGCCCTTGGCCCACTGCCCGCCCCGCTCCAGCTGGAAGGCGCGCTCACTGACGTCGTTCACGACCACATAGCCGGCGATGGCCTCGCGCGCCTCTTCGACCGAGTCCAGGTAGCCGGTGCGCCGGCCGATGACGATGCCGAGCTCCACCTCCCAGTCGGTCTTGGCGGACCCGCGCGGGATCCGTACGTCGTCGTTGGGCCCGACCAGGGTGTTGGGCGACTTGGTGAACAGGATCGGTTCCTCCGGCACGGGTTGCCCGGTCTCGGCTGCGTGGTCGCGGTAGTTGAGCCCGATGGCGAGGATCTGGTGCGGCCGCGCGATCGGCGCGCCGATCCGCTGGCCGGCGAACGGCGCGGTGTCACCCGCGGCGATCCGCTCGGCCACCGCGTCCCGAAGCCGGTCGTGGCCGCCGGCGAAGTAGGCGGTGTCGAAGTCGGTCACGAGGTCCGATACGTCCACATAGGACGTGTCATCGATCCGGACGACCGGCTTCTCGGCGCCCGTGGGCCCGATGCGCATCAGCTGCATGCGTTCTCCCTGGTCGAATCCTGCTCGCGGCGCCGCCGCGCCGCGTGATCATGCCGGCACCAGCTCGCGGATCGTGGCCACATCGCCGATGAGGCTGCTCAGCGGCGTGCGATAGGCAGGGGCGGACACGCTGACCGCGCCGGTCGGCACGGTCGGCGACGTGAGGAACGCCGGTACGGCCAGGCAGGTCACGCCCGGCTCGTTCTCCTGGTCGTCGGTGGCCCAACCGCGCTCGCGGATGGTCCGCAGTTCGCGGGCCAGACCCTCGGCGGTCGTGATGGTGTTGCCGGTACGGCGCTCAAGCGTCCGGCTGGAGACCCAGGCCGTCACCGCGGCGTCGTCGGGCAGCGCGTAGGAGAGCAGCAGCTTGCCGACCGCGGTGCTGTGTGCCGGGTTGCGGCCGCCGACGGTCGAGGTCAGCCGTACGGCCCCGGTCGGCGGATCGATCTTGGCGCGGTAGACGACGGTGTCGCCGTCCAGCACGGCGTAATGGGCGGTCTCGCCGAAGAGCTGGGCCAGCGTACGCAGCACCGGGCGGATGCGTTCGTGGTCCGGCCGCGCCTCTTGGTGGGCGAACGCCAGCCGGAGGAACTCGTCGCCGAGCAGGTAGCGCCCGCGCCCGTCCTGGGTCGCGAAGCCGGCCCGGCGCAGTGCCGCCAGCGCGCGGTGCACCGTGGCCTTGTTGCTGGTCACGATCCGGGCCATCTCGTCCAGACCGATGCCGTCGGGATGCCGGGCGAGCTCGGCGAGGATCGCCAGAACGCGGTCGGCTCCGACGAGCCGGTCCTGTTCCGTGGCGGTCGCCGCGGCGGTAGGGTCCATGATGTTTCGGATAGTAGACCAGCGTTCGAATAGTCGGAAGAAGAAGGTCCCGGAGTGACTTCGCTGCGCAGCAACGCCTGGTACGCCGGCGACGACCGCAACGCCTACATCCACCGCGCATGGATGCGCCGGGGGCTGCCGAACTCGGCGTTCCGGGGCCGCCCGCAGATCGCGATCGCCAACACCGCCTCCGACCTGACGCCGTGCAACAGCCACCTCAACGAGGTCGCCGAGCACGTCAAGCAGGGCGTCTGGGAGGCCGGCGGGGTGCCGCTCAACCTGCCCGTGGTGTCGCTCGGCGAGACCCTCCTGCGGCCCACCGCGATGCTGTGGCGCAACCTGGCCGCGATGGCCATCGAAGAGATGATCCGGGCCAACCCGGTCGACGGCGTGGTGCTGCTCGGTGGCTGCGACAAAACCATCCCGGCGCTGCTCATGGCCGCCGCCTCCGTCGACCTTCCGGCCGTGGTGGTGCCCGGCGGACCGATGCTCACCGGTACGTTCCGCGGCGTGCCGCTCGGCTGCGGCACCGACGTATGGCGGCTCTCCGAAGAGGTTCGCGCCGGCACGCTGTCGGAAGCGGCGTTCCTGGACTCGGAGTCGTCGATGATCCGTAGCCGCGGGCACTGCAACACCATGGGTACGGCGTCGACGATGGGACTGCTCGCCGAGGCGCTCGGCACCACGCTCCCCGGCACCGCGGGAATCCCGGCGCCGGACAGCCGGCTGCTGGCCCGTTCCCACGAGACCGGCCGGCTCATCGTCGAGATGGTCCGCGAGGACCGCCGGCCCAGCCAGGTCATCACTACCGGGTCGTTCCACAACGCGATCGTGGCGCTGGCCGCGCTCGGCGGATCCACCAACGCGGTCGTGCACCTGCTCGCCCTCGCCGGGCGGCTCGGCGTCGCGCTCACGCTGGACGACTTCGACCGGATCGGCGCCGAGGTCCCCCTGCTCGTCGACCTGCAGCCGGCCGGGCGACACCTGATGGAGGACCTGTTCCGCGCGGGCGGGTTGGCCGCCGTCCTGCGGGAGGTCGTCGACCTGCTGGACCACGACGCGATCACCGTGACCGGCGAGCCGTTCGTGAAGTCCCTCGCGGACGCGCAGATCTGGGACCGCGAGGTGATCCGGGTCCGCGACGAGCCTCTCCAGCCCCACGCCGGCATCGCCGTGCTGCGCGGGAATCTGGCGCCGAACGGGGCGATCATCAAACCGGCCGCGGCCTCCCCGCATCTGCTGCGGCATCGCGGGCGCGCGGTGGTGTTCGACTCCATCGAGGACTTTCACGCCCGCATCGACGATCCGTCCCTCGACGTGGACGCGGACTCGGTGCTGGTATTGCGCGGCTGCGGCCCGAAGGGCTATCCCGGCATGCCCGAGGTCGCCAACCTGCCACTGCCCACCAAGCTGCTCGAACAGGGCGTGCGCGACATGGTCCGGGTCTGCGACGGCCGGATGAGCGGCACCGCGTACGGCACCGTCGTGCTGCACGTCGCGCCCGAGGCGGCGGCGGGCGGACCGCTGGACCGGATCCGTACCGGCGACTGGATCGTGCTGGACGTCGAGGCCCGGCGCATCGACGTCGAGGTCCCCCAGGAGGAACTCGACGGCCGCCCGCCCTCCGCCGCCCTGCTGGCGGCGATCGCCGAGCCGAAGCGAGGCTGGGCGAAGCTCTACGTCGACACGGTCCTCGGCGCTGACACGGGTGCCGACCTCGACTTCCTGGTCGGCGCCAGCGGCCACGAGGTCACCCGCGAATCACATTGACGGCTGTCAGGCACGGAGACGCTCGACACAGCTCGCGCGTTTGCTGGTCACCGGCTGGAAACAGGAAGATGGTGTGTGACCGAATCCGGGTTTCGCGGCCATACGCTCTGGAGCCGCCAACTCGCCGGACCGCTGCGCGCATTCCTGCGGACCGAGTCGGGCAGCGCCGGCGTGCTGCTCGCGGCCATCGCGACGGCGCTGGTCTGGGCGAACATCGACGCCGGCTCGTACGACGCGGTGTGGCGGACCGAGTTCTCGATCCGGCTCGGCGAGTTCGGCATCACCCTCGACCTGCACACCTGGATCAACAGCGGCCTGATGACGCTGTTCTTCCTGGTCGTCGGCCTTGAGGCACGGCGCGAGTTCGACCTCGGTGACCTGCGGGACCGGCGCCGGTTCGTTCTCCCGCTCGTGGCCGGCCTGGCCGGCATGGTGATCCCGGCGCTGATCTTCCTGGCCGTGAACCACGGCAGCCCAGACGCGCACGGCTGGGGCGTCGCCATGTCCACCGACACCGCGCTGGCGCTCGGCCTGCTGGCGCTGCTCGGCCGTGGCGTTCCGGACCAGCTCCGGGTCTTCCTGTTGACCGTCTTCATCGTGGACGATCTGGTGGCGCTCATCGTGATCGCCGTCGTCTACAGCGACGACATCGCCGTGATGCCGCTGGCCGTCGCCATCCTGGCCTTCGCGGCGATGCTGGGCATCCGGGCGCTGAAGGTGGGCCGCGGCGTCGTCTATGTCCCGTTCGCGCTGGTCATGTGGGCCGCGCTGCTGTCCAGCGGCGTCGACCCGGTGGTGGCCGGGCTCGCGATCGGCCTGACCGCGACCGCGTACACGCCGGCTCGCGGCGATCTCGAGCAGGCCAGCGGCCTGTTCAAGCTGTTCCGCGAGCAACCCACCGCCGAACTCGCCCGTAGCGCGAGTGTCGGCCTGGTCCGGACGTTGTCGCCGAACGACCGGCTGCAGCGCATCTACCACCCGTGGTCCAGCTACGTCATCGTGCCGCTGTTCGGCCTGGCGAACGCGGGCATCGTCATCGACGGCCCGTTCCTGGCCCGCGCCGCCACGTCGCCGGTGACCTGGGGCGTGCTGCTCGGATACGTGGTCGGCAAGCCGGTCGCGATCGTCGGGGTGTCCTGGCTGCTGCCGACGGTGACCAAGGGCAAGATCCGGCCCACGGTGGGCTGGGCCGGTGTGCTCGGCAGCGGCACCATCGCCGGCATCGGCTTCACCGTGGCACTGCTGATCGCGAACCTGGCCTTCCAGGGCGACCGGCTCGCCGAGGCGAAGATCGGCGTGTTCACCGCGGCGCTCGTCGCCTCCGGCCTGACCTGGGCCGTCTTCCGGGTCACGGCGGCGCTGCCGCCGGCCCGTAAGGCCCGGGCACTGCTCGGCGAGGTGGAAGAGCTGGTCGACCTGATCCCGCCGGTCGACCCCGAGCGCGACCATACGCGCGGGCCGGCGGATGCGTCGGTCACGCTGGTGGAGTACGGCGACTTCCAATGCCCGTACTGCGGCCGGGCCGAGCCCGTCGTCCGCCAGCTGCTGGGCGACGCGGACCTGCGGTTCGTCTGGCGTCATCTCCCGCTCAGCGACGTGCACCCGCAAGCGCAGATGGCGGCCGAGGCCGCCGAGGCGGCCGCGGCGCAGGGGGCGTTCTGGCCGATGCACGATCTGCTCCTGGACCACCAAAACAAACTGCGGCTCGCGGATCTTCTCGGGTACGCCGAGCGTCTCGGCCTCGACCAGGATCGGTTCCAGAACGACCTGATGGATCAGCTGTACCAGCCGCGGGTCGCCGAGGACATCAACTCGGCCGATGTGAGCGGTGTGTCCGGCACGCCGACGTTCTTCATCAACGGCCAGCGCCACTACGGCGCGTACGACATCACGACGCTGAAGAACGCGATCCGGACGGCCCGCGCCCGTGCCCGCATCGGCGCGTCGGTCTCCTCCTAGCCGGGAGTCCCGGCCTCGTCGCTGCGGTCCCTGGCGCCGACGTAGTCGAGCACGGCCGGGTCGGCCGACCGGATCCGGCCGACCTCCTCGCCCGCGTCACAGGTGAGCAGCGCGATCTCCACGTCCTCCGGGGTGCGTACGACGACGCGCCAGGTGGCGCCGGACTCCTCCCAGCGGCGCAGGGCTGCGAGCGCGTCGCTCACCGGACGAGCTCCGTGAGCGGGACGTCGGGGTCGGACAGCCGGGCCGGGTCGACGGTCGCCCCGTCCAGGCCGGCGCGTACCAGGTCCTGGACCGTCTCGTTGACGTCCCAGACGTTGACGTTCATCCCGGCCGCGACCCGCCCGTCGACGGTCCAGAACGCGACGAACTCCCGCCGGTCGAGGTCGCCGCGGACCACCACGTCGGCCTTCGCGGTCGGCGGTACCCAGCCCGAGTACTCCATGCCGAGGTCGTACTGATCGGTGTAGAAGTAGGGCAGCAGGTCGAAGGACACATCCCGGTCGAGCATCGCGCGGGCCGCGACCGGACCACCGTTCAGCGCGTTCGCCCAGTGTTCGACGCGGACCCGGGCGCGCAGCAGCGGATGGTCCACATTGGCGATGTCGCCGACGGCGAACACGTCCGGGTCGTCGGTGCGCAGCCGCCGGTCCACGAGCACGCCGTCGTCCACGGGCAGTCCGGCCTGCTCGGCGAGCTCGACGTTGGGCCGCACACCCACCGCGACCAGCACCGCGTCCGCGTCGAGCGTGGTCCCGTCCGCGAGCACCACTTGTGACCCGTCGCCGCGCAGCTCGCGGACCTGGGCGCCGAACCGGAAGTCGACGCCGTGCGCACGGTGGAGATCCGCGAAGACCTCCGCCATCCGGTCGCCGAGAACGCGCTGCAGCGGTAGGGCCGCGGCCTCCACCACGGTGACCGCGGCGCCGCGCTGCCGTGCCGCCGCGGCGACCTCGAGGCCGATCCACCCCGCCCCGATCACGACCAGGCGCACGCCGTCGTGGACGGTCTCGCCGATCCGGTCAGAGTCGGCGAACGTCCGCAGCTCCAGCACGTTCGCGGCGTCCGCGCCGGGTACCGGTAGCCGCCGGGGAGCGGCGCCGGTGGCGAGCAGCAACCGGTCGTACCGGAGTTCCTCGCCGTCCAACGTCCGGACCACCTTCCGGCCGCGATCCAGCGCCGCGACGGTCGTGCCGGTGCGCAGGTCGACGTCGTGCGCGGCGTACCAGCCCGCCTCGTGGACGTACGGGCTGTCCCGGTCCGCAGTACCCAACAGGAGATCCTTGGACAGTGGCGGCCGCTCGTACGGCCGCTCGGTCTCGGCCCCAACCAGCACGACCTGGCCGTCGAAGCCTTCCTCGCGCAGGGTCTCGGCGGCCTTGGCGCCGGCCAGGCCGGCGCCGACGATCACGAACGTACGGTCCGACGGCATCATGCGCCTCTTTTCGGTACGGGTGTCAGTAATTGCCGATGCCGGCCGCGCCGAGGAACTCGGCCCGCGAGCGAGCGTCGTCGCGCAGCGTGCCGAGCAGCGTCGAGGTGACGGTACGGGCGCCGACCGCCTGCACGCCACGCAGGCTCATGCACATGTGCTCCGCCTCGATGACAACGCCGACGCCGCGGGGGCGCAGGCGCGTGTCAAGCCAGTCCGCGACCTGCTTCGTCAGCCGCTCCTGGACTTGCGCCCGGTGGGCGAACAGTTCCACCACGCGGGCCAGCTTGGACAGTCCGAGGATGCGGTCGCCGGGCAGGTAGCCGACGTGTGCGACGCCGATGAACGGCAGCAGGTGGTGCTCGCACACCGAGCGGATCGGAATGTCCCGGGCCAGCACCAGCTCGTCGTAACCCTCGTCGTTCTCGAACGTGGTCAGTGCGAAGTCGCGCGGGGTGAGCAGCTCGGCGTATGCCCGGGCCATCCGTGCGGGCGTCTCGGCAAGGCCGGCGGACGTGACGTCGAGGCCGAGGGCGGTGAGGAAATCCGCCGCCGCGCGCGTTGCCGCCGTCTCGTCGCGTACGGCAGGCGCGTGGGTGATCCGCTCGGCGGTGATCGTCATCAGCACTCCTCGGGTTTTCGCCAACGGCCGCTGGCGTTATCGGTTATCGTGCACCCGGCGCCGCACGAATTTCAATAGCGCTCGTTAGTGATATTCTGCCGGGGTGACCGACCGATGGGCGGCCGTCGCGACGCTGACCGACGCGTCGCGCCGGGCGTTGTACGACTACGTGCGCCGCCAGGACCATCCGGTGCACCGCGAGGAGGCGGCCGAGGCGACGGCGATGTCCCGCGGCCTTGCCGCGTTCCACCTCGACAAGCTCGTCGACGCCGGCCTGCTCGCAGCCCGCTACGAGGCTCCGCCCGGCCGGCCGCGGGGTCGCGGGCGAGCCCCCAAGGTGTACGAGCCGACCGGTGACGGCCTCAGCGTCACCATTCCGGAACGCCGCTACGAACTGATCGCGGACATCCTGGCCGAGGCGGTCAGTCACGGCGAAGCGCCGGCGCGCGTCGCCCACCGGCGTGGCCACGACCTGGGCGACCGGTTACGCCATCTCGGCGGCCGCACCGGCGAGGTGCTAACCGACCTCGGCTTCGAGCCGCGCACGTCGGCGGGCACCGTGCGGCTGCACAACTGCCCCTTCCACGCGCTCGCCGCCCGCCACACGGCGCTGGTGTGCGGGCTGAATCACGCGTTTCTGAGCGGCCTCGTCGACGGTCTCGGCGCGTCGACGCTCGCCGCGGTGCTGGCGCCGAGTCCGGGCGCCTGCTGCGTCGAGCTCAGGGAGTCCCGATGACGAAGCTACTCGAAGCGGGCCGGGTCCCCGGCGCCCTTGCGCAGGATCTCCGGTACGTCGCCGGAGAAGTCGATCACCGTGGTGGGTTCGATGCCGCCGTCGCCCGAGTCGATGACGGCGTCCAGCGCGTGGTCCAGCGTCTCCTTGATCTCCCAGCCCCGGGTCATCGGCTCGTCGTCGCCGGGCAGCGTCAGCGTGCTGGACAGCAGCGGTTCGCCGAGTTCGGCGAGTAGGGCCTGCGCGACCACGTGATCCGGGATCCGAACGCCGACGGTCTTCTTCCGCGGGTGCAGCAGGCGGCGCGGGACCTCGCGGGTGGCGGGCAGGATGAACGTATAGGGCCCGGGCGTGGCCGCCTTGAGCGAGCGGAACAGCGCGTTGTTGATCTGCACGAACTGCCCGAGCTGCGCGAAGTCCCGGCACATCAGCGTGAAGTGGTGCCGCTCGTCGAGGTGGCGGATCTCCCGGATCCGGTTCATGCCGTCC
>JBKOWB010000360.1:0-6240 GCA_046724195.1 Actinomycetota bacterium | reverse complement strand
TCGAGGTAGCGGATGTCCGGCAGCGTGGCGATGCCGCACCCCTGCAACGCCCGCACGCTGATCGCCAGCTCGTGCTGCGGCGGCAGGTAGGTGCCCAGTGTCCAGGCCACGGAATCGCCGAAGAAGTCGACGCGTGGCAGCTTGCCCGGCTTGCGTCCGGGCCGGTCGATGGGCGCCGGCTCGGCGCCGGGGGCAGATGGGGTTGGGCGCGGCTCGGCCATCACCTTGGTCAGCGCCCGGTCGACATTGACCGCTGGCCCCTGCCTCACGGCCGGCGGCACGGTGGCCAGGACGGCGATCGCGGCGGTCGCGGCCATGGCGGTGGCCGCGGACGACGGGGTGAGCAGGCGCCGCCGCAGCCAGGGCGCGGTCCGCAGTGGACGCTCGACCGCGAGGTACGACACCGTGGCGACGGCGAGCGTGGCGGCGCAGCGCAGACCCAGCAATGGCAGCCCGCCGACGCCGGCGCGTTCCTCGTCGAGCCATTGGAACAGGGGCCAGTGCCAGAGGTAGACGCCGTAGGAGATGCGGCCGAGCCATACCAGCGGCGCAACGGCCAGGACCCGGGCCGTGGGGGAGCGCGGGCTGCGGACCGCGTGCGCGATGACAGCCGCGACCGCGAGCGCCGCGGCCAGCAGGCCACCGCGGTAGAGCCAGGGCGCGCTGCCGTCGGCGCTGACCCACAGCCCCGCGGTGACCGCCGCGCCAAGCAGGGCAAGCCCGCCGAGAAGCCGGTGCCTGCCCGCTGCGGCCGGGCGGCCGATCAGCGATGCGGCCAGGGCGCATCCGATGAGCAGCGCGACGGCGCGGGTGTCGGTCCCGTAGTACAGCCGGTCCGTGCCGCTGCCGCGGGACAGCGCCGCGCTCGCGATGGTCGAGGCGGCCGCGCCAACCAGGCAGGCCGCGGCGATGACGGTACGCCGCCGAGGCGGGCCGGCCCGGCGGGTGGCGGCGAGCAGCGCGAGCAGCAGCAGCGGCCAGGCCAGGTAGAACTGCTCCTCGATCGCCAGCGACCAGGTGTGTTGCAGCGGCGACGGCGGCGCGGTCTGGGCGAAGTAGCCGCCGCCACGGTCCATGAGCCGCCAGTTGGCGACGTACCCGGTGGCGGCGAGCGCGTCGGCGCGCAGGGCGCCCAGCTCGTCGGCGGGGAGCAGCCACCGGCTCACCACCAGCACGACCGCCAGCATCACCAACAATCCCGGCAGCAGGCGGCGGGCGCGGCGCGCCCAGAAGGCGCCCAGCCCGATCCGCCCGGTGCCGGTGTGCTCCGTCAACAGCAACGCGGTGATGAGGAAGCCGGAGAGGACGAAGAACGCGTCGACCCCTAGGAATCCGCCCCGCAGCCAGCCGCCGTGGAAGGCGAGGACCGCCGCCACCGCGAGGCCGCGCACGCCGTCCAGGGCGCGAAGGTGGGGCAGGGTCGTGCGCACCCTGCCGTCTTACCGCTGCCGAGCGGCGCCCGCCATCCGCCACGTGAATTGTCAGCTGACTCGCAGCGTCCGGTTACCGGAGGTGTGATCTCAGCGCTTCCAGAAGGCCTTGCGTTCCGGGGCGGCGGGCTTCGGCGTCGTGTCCGCACCCGACCGCCGGCCGGCCTTCGCCCCCGCGAAGGCCTCCAGCACCCTCGTCGCCTCGGCCCAGCGCGCGTCCAGCTCGCCGCCCTTGGCGAGGTACGCGACGAGGGCCACGAGCGGGGCGTACGCCGGGTCGGTCAGCCCGTCCAGCAGCACCTGAAGCCGGGACGCCAGGTCGGCGAGCATGTCCCGGCGCTCGTACGCCGGCTGGTTCCTGCCGTCCCGCAGCCGCCGTGCCTCCAGCGCGGCGATCTGGCGGATGTCCTCGACGGACAGTCCCGTGCTGGTCGATGCTGCGGCCTTGCCGCGCGATCCGGCGAGCATCGAGGGGACGGCCGCGAACGTCCTCGCCGCCCGGGCCGAGCCGCGGGGCAGGCCGGCTTGCGCCGGGGCGAACGACGGGCGCATCGGCTGCCCGGGCGCCGGGGGCGGGACCGGCGCGGCGGCCGATGCCAGCAGGAACGGCGGCGCCCCGGCCGCCTCGCGTGGCAACTCCCAGCCGGACGGCATCTCGACCGGCTGCGTGACCCGCCGGGTCTCGCCGTTCTCGTTCACCACTCTGCTGTCCACCGCCACGTACGCCGTGAACCGGCTCAGGACGCCGAACCGCAGCGACGTGGAGACGATCCGGGACTCCAGATCGCGCTCGCCCGCGGCGTACCGGTCCTCGAGGTCGCGGATCCGGGCCCGCGCCCACTGGGCCGGGATCGCCGGCTCCTCGCGTTGCCGCACGGTTGCGGCCGCGACGAACTCGCGGTCGTCGCGGGTCCGTCCGATCACCGTGATCGTGCCGGTCGGCGTACCGGCGTACCGGCCCGTCACGACCAGCGGCACGCCCGGGTAGATGCCGGGCAGGCGGCCCGGGCTACGGGTGTCGTCGAGCAGGGTCAGCCCGTCGGCCGCGATCGCGATGTCGGTGACGGCGGGCGCGCCGATCCGCCGGTGGATGTGCTCCATCGCGTCGTCCAGGCGGTCCTCGCTCTCCACCAGCTCGCACCGGCCGCCGCCGAGCGCGGCGAGCCGGCCCAGGAAGCCGGCGTTGACCGCCCGGTCGATGCCCACCGTGTGGATCCGCGTCGAGCCGATCAGCGGCATGACGTCGTGCAGGATCTGGTCCTCGTTGCCCACCTGCCCGTCCGTGACGAGGACGAGGACCCGGTCTCGCGACTCGCTCCGGCGCAGCAGCGCGAGGCCTTCGTGCAGCGGCGCCATCAGTTCGGTGCCGCCCCGGGCGTCGGCGCGGGCCAGGTGCTCGACCGCGCGGAAGCGGTGCCGGTCGGTCGCGTCGACCAGCCCGGTGCCGAGGTCCTCCGGCCGGTCGATCTGGTGGTCGAAGGTCAGCACCGAGAACCGGTCGTCGTTGGTGAGCGTGTCCACCACGCGCGCCGCGGCGCGCCGGGCGGCGACCATCTTCCAGCCGCCCATGCTGCCGGACCGGTCGAGCAGCAGCACCACGTCCTTGGGCCGGGGCGGGACCGCGCCGGCGGGCGGCATGATGGTGAGCTGGTACGTACCCTGCTCGCGATCGTCGGGGTCGCGGTCCGCGTCCGGTACGGCAACGGCCGCCTCGGACGCGCCCGCGTAGTCCAGCCGCAGGATGAAGTCGCGGTCCGCACGCTCGCCCGCGCCGATCGCCACGTGTCCGTCCTCGGTCGTGACCGTGTGCAGGCTGGACCGCACGGCGCCCAGCTCCAGACCGGCCGGATCGATGTCCACGTCGATGGACAGCCGCAGCGGGTTCGGGAAGCCGGGCAGCAGCACCGGGGGAGTGATCCGCGAGGCGTCCGGTACCGCGTCGGTGTCCAGCGCCTGCCCGCTGCCGACCGGCGGCTCGGGCAGCGGTGTCCCGGGTATGTACCGCGGCGCCACCACCAGCGGGAAGCGGAAGGTGGCCGCGCCGTCCTCGTACGGCAGCGGCCCGACCAGCCGGAGCTCCACGGTGACCCGCTCGCCCGGCATGATGTTGCCGACCCGCATCGTGAACACGTCGGGCCGTTCCTCTTCGGCGATGGAGGCCCGCTGCCCGGCGGCGATCGCCCGGTCGTAGGTCTCCCGCGCCGCCGCCCGCTCGTGCAGTTCCGCCTCGACGGTCCGGTCGTCGGCGGTCATCGTCATGCCGGTCACCGCGGCCCGGTCCGGCAACGGGAAGACGTAGGTCGCCTCGAGCGCGGTGTCGTATACGTTCACGAACTCCGTCGCCACCACGGTCCGGCTGACCAGGCCGCTGATCTTCGTTCGAACGTCGAGGCGGTCCAGCGGCAGGTTCCCGCGATCGGTGCGCAGGGTGCCGACGCCGGCGTCCGGCTCCGGCCGCATGCGGTCGAGCTCCGCCGGGCCCATGGGCTGCACGGAAACGGTCATGACGTTCTCCCAACGTTCGTCAGCAAGCCACGGTCAGCGAGCAGGTCCAGCAGTGGTTCGGCGGCGGCGGCGATGGCGGCCCGGTCAGCGGCGGTCGGCGTGCCCGGCACCACCAGGATCGCGCCGCCGCGCAGCGCGACGCCACCGAGCGCGGTGGAAGCCGCGTCCGGCGATGACGGATCCTCGTAGGGTTGCGGCGTCACGGCCGCGGGATCCGGACTTACCGTCCAGAAGTGGGTCCGGACCGCGCCGTCCAGCGGGTCCGGCGCCGGACCGTCCGGCACGAGCAGCCCCTCCGGTACGCGGGCCACGCCGGCCAGCGCCTCGTCCGAGGCGCCGGTCAGCTCGGCCTGGATCTCGGCGAGCGTGCGTCCCTCGGCCTGGCGGCGCTTCAGCGCGACCAGCTGCAGCAGATGTCGACGCCCGTAGAGGGCGGTGCGGCCGCGCATCCCGGCGGGCCGGTCGACCAGGCCGGTGGTCGTATACCACCGGATGGAGCGCCGGTCGGGCAGGTCGCGGATCCGGCCGTTGGGCGCGCCGGGGTATTCCGCGGACAGCGCCACCCGGACCCGCTCCACAAGCTCGTCCATCGTCCACACAACGTCATCATGACACTGTCATCGTGACAGTGTCAACGGGAATGGCGCGGCCGGCGCATTGACACCGATCGCACGGGCAGGATAGGCAGGATGTCGCTTCTCACAAGATCGGACATCCCGACCGAAGGGCTCCGGTGATGCAGACATGCGGCGTCGAGCGATGATGGGGGCAGCCGCGGCCGGGTTGGCCGGCGTGGTCGCCGCCGCGGCCGATGGCGCCCCGGCGAGTGCGGGCGGGAAGCCGTTCCCGCTGGACCGGCTCCGACTGGTCAGCCTTTCGCACGTCAACGATCCCGCGACCACCAACGTCTTTCCCGGGGACCCGCCGTTCGAGCTCGAGACGATCGCGACGATCGCGAACGACGGCTACTACCTGCAGTACGTGCGCGAGGGCGAGCACACCGGCACCCACTGGGGCGCGCCGGGGCACTTCAACGCGGGCGAGCCGCTCGCCGACGACATGGACCTGGAGGACCTGTTCCTTCCGGCCGTGAAGATCGACGTACGGCACAAGTGCCGCACCAACGGCGACTACGCACTGACCATCGAGGACATCCAGGCGTGGGAGAAGCGCCACGGACGCATCCCGGACGAATCCATGGTGATCATGTGGACCGGGTGGGAGTCCCGCTGGGGCACGGACGCCTGGTACAACCGCGATGTCGACGGCGTCATGCACCAGCCCGGGTTCAGCCTCGACGCGGCGCAGTGGCTCGTGGACACCGGGCGGCTCGGCTACCGCGGCGGTACGGGCATCGACACGTTCGGGCCCGACCTCGGCACTGACGAGACGTACGCGGTCTCGCTGCTCGTCTACCAGCGGCACCGGATCAGCCTCGAAGTCCTTGCCAACCTGGCTGCGCTGCCCACCAAGGGAGCCCATATCCTGTGCGGGGGTCACATCAACAAGGCGGGTGCGGGATCCACAGCCCTCATCTACGGGATCATCCCGCCGGGTCACTGAGGATTCATGCCCAAGGCAGCAGCGACGACGGTCAGCGCGCTCGTCGTCGTGTTCGGCGCGATCGGGGCCGGCGAGGCCGGGTTGCTCGACCCGATCGTGACCGAGACGATCGACGACTCGGCCCAGTTCCTCGGCGCGCTGGCCGCGGTCGCCTGCTGCTTGTGGACCGCGCCGCGGTACTCCGGCGGCCAGCGGGCGTGGCGACTCTGGCTGGCGCTCGGCATGACCGGCTGGAGCGTCGGCCAGCTGACCTGGTCGAACAACCAACTGTTCGTCGGTCGCCCGCTGCCGTCGCCCTCGCTGGCCGACGCCGGCTTCCTCAGCCTGGCCGTGGCCGCGGTGCTGGCGCTGATCAGCCTCGCCGGCCGGCGCGCACCCGCGGCCCAGATCATGCGGCTGCCCAACCGGGTCGTCGTGGTGCTGGACGGTCTGATCCTGGTCGGGTCCTTCTTCGTGCTGATCTGGGCCACCGCGCTCGGTGCCTTAGTCCGGGCCGGTCCGCCGGCGCCGTTCGCGTTCGGCGTCGCGATCGCCCACCCGGTCACCGACCTGGTGCTCGTCATCATCGTGGTGTTGCTGCTGACCAACTCCCCCACGCCGCGGCCCAACCGGCAGCTCGTCCTGCTCGGCGCCGGGATGTTCGCGATCTGTTTCTCCGACAGTGCGGTCGCCTATCTCGTGGCGTCCGGCGCGGGACCGGTGTCGTTGCTCGCGGACGCCGGCTTCATCATCGGGCCACCGC
>JBKOWB010000416.1:0-12624 GCA_046724195.1 Actinomycetota bacterium | reverse complement strand
ATGTACGACGATCGGCATTGCCGGGTCGGGGCTCGTGCCAGATCTCTGCCAGATCAACCGGTCGGTCGCGGGGATGGCGGGGACCTGCGGAGAATCGATCTTCGTTGACACTGGTCGGCCGCATGCAGGCCAGCGATCATGGCTGAGTGCCGTGATCGTTCCTAGGGACGAAGCTGTGCACATAAAGTAAGGTCACTTCATGACGACGCAGCACTGGATCACCCATTATGAGCAGCGTCCGGGCCCGAACAATCAAGTCATGCACGTCGCACATTGTGCATGCAGTTGGCAATCGCCACCTCAATTTTCGTATGGGGCGGCAATCGCAGCCGGCCAACAGCACGTGTGGACAAATAGTAAGGAGTCCAACTAGCCCTTGCCTGGGTAGCGGCGCCGAAATGATGGCTGCAGCTCGGCGGCACCTCAAGGTGTCGTATGGGGCTGTACCGTGCGCGTCAGCATTGCTCGAAGAGGAACGGGTCGGTGAACCAGGTCATCGGTCTCGCGAGGACCGCGGCGGAGAATATCGCGGTCGCCATGATCGCGACCGGCAGCACGCCGGCCGAGGCGCGCCGCGGCACCTCGGAGTCGCTGGAGACCGCGTTGCCGCCAGATCGCATCGAGGTGATCGGCCAGCCAGGCTGCTAACCGCCACTACCGTCGCGGCGACGCCTCACCTTGGCGATCTCGCCCCGGATGGGTAACCAGTAGTACGGAATGAAGGCCGCGATCACCGCCACGCCGAGGACCGGGAACAAAGTACCCAACAGGACTCCGGTGGCGATCCAGCCAAGAGCAAGCTGGAAGCGCCGGCCGACGGCCTTGGCACCGGCGGCATCGATGGTGGCGGCCAGCAACCGACGATCGTGGCACGCATACCACCAGATGATGTTGAACAGAATCGCGGCCAGCTCGAACGCGATGCCGTGGAAGACGACCGCGGTGCGCTGCCCGTGTCCGTCGCGGAAGGCCTGGGCCAGGACCGCGGCGGCAAACGGTAGGAACGCGATGTCCATCAGCAGCAAGGTGTTCAGGAACAGCACCATCCGGTCGGCGCTACGGATGTGGTCGAACATGACGTGATGATTGGCCCATATCTGCCCGATCAGCATGAAGGTGACGACATACGCCAGGTACGACGGCCACAGCGTGACGAGGCCGTGCAGCAGGTGCTGGGTGTCTTCCGGCGGCCGAATCTCCAGGACGAGCAGGGTGACGGCGATGGCGATGACCCCGTCGCTGAACGCGACGATCCGGGCGGGATCGCGTTCCGTGCCGAACGGGGTTGACCTTCCTGGTTCTCGAGGAGGCTCTTTCACCGGCCCAGCGTGAGGCACCAGACGCAGCTGCGCGCGATGCCGGGCGGTGTGTCATCGAGGCGTTGCTTACCGGTTCTGGTGGCCGCTGGGCCGTGCTTCTGGTCGCCGTGCCGCCGGAGTGGAAGCCTGAGAGTCGACGAGGCCTTCGCCGGAGCGACATGAGCTGTCACACCGCCTAGGCCGTGATAGCCATCCGCGATAGAGGAGCGATCGGGAGCGGCGAGACCGATGGATACCAACGTCGTGGACAATCCGAAAGCCAGCCGCTTCGAGCTACACGTTCAGGGCGAACTGGTGGGCTTTCTGGATTACGAGCGCACCGGCGAGATCGTGTCCTTCACCGAGCTGACGACCGATCTGCGCCGGGCCGGACAGGGCTTGGGCTTGGTGCTGGTCCGCAAGGCCCTGGACGCGGTCGGCGCCGAGGGGCGGTCTGTGCTGCCGGTGTGCCGGTTCGTGCGCGACTTCATCCAACGACACCCCGTGTACCTGGACCTGGTGCCCCCCGAGCAGCGGCAACGATTCGAGCTTTGACCTGTCCCAGAAGCGTGATCCGGCTCGGCGTCGCTCTCATGAGCCGCTGGCCGGCCGGGCGTGGTACTCGCCATCGGTGACCTTCTCGCCCCACTCGGTCTCGGGACCTTCGCCGGCGCCTTCCCACATAGCGATGTGGGTCATGAAGTGGTCAGGACCGGCGCCGTGCCAGTGCCACTCGCCGGGAGGCGTGTAGATGGTGTCGCCGGGGCGGATCTCGATGACCTCCCCGCCGCGAGCCTGGATCAAGCCGCGTCCCTCCGTGACGTGCAACGTCTGGCCGAGGGCGTGGCGGTGCCAGGCGTTACGGGCGCCGGGGGCGAATCGGACGACGTTCACGCGCAGGCGCGAGGGCTTCTCGCCCCTGGCGATGATGTCGTACCAGGCGTCGCCGGTGAACGTTTCGGCCGGCGCCTTCACGGTCGGTTGCTTGGTCACGAATTCCATGTGGTCGCCCCTGTAGATGTGTGCGGTGCGCTGTCGGGCTCGGCGCTGATCGTCAGACCCGCGTCCGCGACCTCGGACGGTCGTCCGCCACTACGACGCTACGTCTGCCCGAGCCACGCTGGGAGGTTCTGCCAGTACCCGGGTTGGTGAGGCAGACCGCCGGTCTGCTGTCCACAGGGACTGGGTGAGCCGGGCCGTGGACAGCAGAATCGGTGCATCAGTGAACCTTTTTCAACCTGGCGTCGGGCCGAAGGGGTCCGGGCCGTTGGCCTGCGCCGGCCAGTGCCGCCCTGGCCACGTTGAAAAGGTTCAGTGGTGATGCCGGACGGGCCGGAAGTAGTGGTCGAGTGCCCAGTCGGCGACGTCGACGCCGAGGGTGCGGGCAGCCACGTCGGCGAAGCGGAAGTGGATCCCCAGCCAGACGCGGGCGTCGACGACGTCGCCGCGCAGCGCCCGGCCACTGTCGTAATGCCGGACGGCGCCGGGTACGGCGGTAGAGGTCAGCGTGAGGTCCAGCCGCCCCCTACCGAACAACCTCTCCAAGGTTCGTGACCCGGCCGCGGCGACCGAGTTGTAGCCGCTGACGTAGTCGGGATAGGGCGGGTTGGTCAGGAGCGGGGTCCAGCCGGGGTCTGCGGCCGTGGCGGGGTTGCCGTCGGTGTCGGCCAGTTGAATCGCGGTGATCGGCCGCCAGAAGCCGTACACCAGCTTGGCCTGCCATGCGGTGATCAGCGCATCGCATATGGTCATGGTGACGGCGGCGAACATCCGGGCGGCGTCAACGATGTCCAGCGCCCGGATGGCTGCCTGGTCGCGCAGCGCGACTGCGAACTGCACGAGGGCGTTGCCGGAGAAGAACTTCGCGGTGTCGGTCTGTTCGGCGGTGCGGGCGGTCGAGTTGACCGAGCCGAGCGCCTTCACTTCGGCGAAGTCTCTCGTGTAGCGGGCGGAGGTGAGAGCGGGCGGCGGTGCCGGGAAAAACTGCGTCGCACTGTGTACGAGAAGTGGTGTCACTCCGCCCAGCCAGGGCACCGCAAACGGCGCGAACGCGGGCGGGGTCGGGCGCCACACGCCCGGGGCCGGGGACTTCGTGTACAGCACCGGGGCGTTGCGCCCGTCGCCCACGCGCAGATCGATCAGGTGCTGGGCGACCCGTTCGCCGAAGGTGACGCCGTTCGTCTTGGCGGTCCCGTCGGGGACCGCGGCCAGCGAAGCGGCGAGATCGGCGTCCAGCGCCGACTGCGCGTACGGGAAGTAGGTTTCCAAGATCTTGTGCGCGGCGGCCGCCGCCGCGGCGGTCGCCGACGTACCACGCGGGGCGCGGCCGTGGAAGCTGTAGGGCTCATACCGCCCGTGCACGCCGACCACCGCGTCATAGACCGCGGCATGCACGAAGGCCAGGTAGACGAACCCACCCTGGGGCGCCTTGCTGGTATCGCCGATCAATGTCGTCACCGCGATCGCGTTCCAGTCGGACACCACCGACGCCGTCTCGACCGGGGTGGATGGCCCGCCGGCGGTCGCGGCCCCGGCGAATGACGGAACGGTCAGGACGACACCGATCGCCGCACTCAGCAGGCGTCGATTTGCGCGGTGGGCGTGAACGCGACCGGACGGTGTGTCCGCGCCGGCGCGGCCGGGGCGATGCGGGGCCGGCGTGGAGCCTGCCGGCGTGGGGTTCGCGCGTGGACGATGCCGGAATATGGTCATGGCCTTCCCCTTCTGGTTCTGTGGGCGTCCGCCGAGGCGACGATCTTGTTTGTCCGGGCGTTCGGCCGAGGTGACGATCTGGTTTGTCCGGGCGTCGGCCGAGGCGACGATCTCGTTATGAAGGCGTCGGCCGAGGCGACGATCTCGTTTGTACGGGCGTCGGCCGAGGCAACGACGGCGAGGTAGCCGCCGAGTGGAGCAGCGACGAGCGCGGCTGTGCGACGACGTGCGCGGGCAGGTCGTGCCCCACGTCGGGCAAGAATCGACACTGCTCCGCTCGCAGGCGGTGTACATCGCCCAAGCGACCACAATCGATGTAAGATCTCGGACGCTAGACGGGTAACACGGAGACCCCGGCGCTGGCGGGACCGGTCTATTGTCTGGTCATGGAGCTGTACTGGTGGTCGATCGAGGTCCTGGACGGGCCGACCAGCTCCGCACGTGGCTGGCAGGACGCACACGGCGGTGCGCTGACCGAGGCTGCGATCACCAACGGGGCCTATGACTGGCGATGGCACACCCACTCGTGGGGCGTGCTGTTGGAGATCGCTTTCGCGAGCGACGAGCGCTGGCAGATGTTCCGGGATCTGCCGGCCGTGCGGGCGGCCCTCGACGCGGTGCCCGATCCCGTGAACGGTCTGCTCATCTACCCGGGCCGCGGCGGCAGCTCGGGTCGGACCCAGCCACGCCGGCCTCGGCCGATCGCCGGCGCTGGCGCTGCCCCACTGCCCGAGGAAGACGTCCCGATTCTGCACGCCGTCGAGGCCGGACAACCCCCGAGCGGCCCGGCCTGGGTCGCCTGACGCCAAAGCTGCGGATCACGCGCGCCACGCCGTTAGTAGGCTGTCCCCCGGCGTAGGCGGTTGTGCAGGATCGCCACACCCGGGCCGTCCAACTCGGCCAACGCGACCGCGCGGCCGGTCATGGCCATCGCCAGCGCCTCCGCCGGACCGGCCAGCACCGGGCCGGAACCCCACGACCAGTCCAGGTCGCTCGCCTCGAAGCGGAGACCGGCGAGCCTGCGTTTTGGCGCAAAGCCGATGGCCCGGCCGCCGACCAGGAAGTCCAGCGACACCCGCAGCCGTTCCAGCCGCAGGCCATGCGGCAGGCCCAGCGGGCGGCGCATGTCCTGGCCGTGCACCTGCAGGTCGGTGAGCTGTCCGGCGTGGCCGACGATCGGTGGCTTGAACGGGTTGTCCGCGTTCTCCCGGAGCGCGGCGGCGATGTCGGCGGCCGGGCGCGAGGCCACCAGGACGGCCAGGCGTGCGTTCGCCCGGTGGAGCCGGAAACCGCTGCGCAGGATCAGCGGCAGCAGCGGAGTCGGCGGCGTCTCGATCGCGGCGAGCAGGTGGCCGGCGACCTGCTTGACCGTCCAGTCGGCGCAGAGACTGGGTACGTCCAGCTGGGACGGGCTGAGCGAGTCGATCAGGTCGGCGACCCGCCGCCGCTCGTCCGCGATCGCGGCGAGAACATCCACCGCGCGACCCTATCCGTAGATGGTGCCCTCGTAGGCCGGGCCGTAGTACCGCTCGAGGACCACCATGTCGTCGTCGGGACGCTCGAGCGCCTTGGCTATCTCGGGGCGCGACGCGGCGGCGGATGGCTGCCACGTGTCCGGCTTCCACAGCGCCGACCGCAGGAACGCCTTCGAGCAGTGGTAGAAGACTTCCTCGATCGCCACGAGCAGGGCGAGCACAGGCCGATGGCCTTTCACCAGCATGCGGTCGAAGAAGTCGGCATCCCGTACCAGCGATGCCCTGCCGTTGATCCGCAGGGTGTCGCCGCGGCCCGGCAGCAAGAAGATCAGGCCGACGTGCGGGTTGTCGATGATGTTGTGGAACCCGTCCGCGCGGCGGTTGCCCGGCCGTTCCGGAATGGCGACCGTGGCGTCGTCGAGCACGAGCGCGAAGCCCGGCGGGTCGCCCTTGGGGGATACGTCGCAGGCGCCGTCCGCGCCGGCCGTCGCCACCAGGCAGAACGGGGACGCGGCCAGCCACTGCTTGTCGAGCTCGTGGAGCACCGGCCGGACCTTGCCGGCCACCCGGGGCAGCGGCGTGCCGAGCAACTCCCGCAGCTCATCGTGCGTCGTGATCTCGTGCATGCCGTCGAACGTACTGGGTGGCAAACTTCATTGCCATGACGGCAAGCAACGACGTCCTCGCAGGCGTCGGTCCGCGGCTGCGGGCGCTGCGCCACGAGCGGGGCGGCACGCTGGCCGGCCTGTCCGCGACCACCGGAATCTCGGTCAGCACGCTGTCCCGGCTGGAATCCGGGCGGCGCCGGGCGACGCTCGAGCTGCTGCTACCGCTGGCCCGGGCGTACCGGGTGCCCCTCGACGACCTGGTCGGCGCGCCGCCAACCGGCGATCCGCGGGTCTACGCGCGTCCGATCAGCCGGAACGGCCAGACCATCCTGCCGCTTTCCCGCCAGGCCGGCGGCCTCCAGGCGTTCAAGCACCTCATCCCGGCCGGGCCGGTCGCGGAGCCGACCCCACAGACCCACGAGGGGTACGAGTGGCTGTACGTGCTCGCCGGCCGCCTGCGCCTCGTCCTGGGCGAGCACGACCTCGTCCTGCCGGCCGGGGAAGCGGCCGAGTTCGACACCCGGGTGCCGCATTGGTTCGGCCGCGCGACCACCGACGCCGTCGAGATCCTCAGCATCTTCGGCCCGCAGGGCGAGCGGATGCACGTCCGCGCCCGCTCCACGCGCCGATGACAGTGGCCGAACTCGCCCGCCGCATCCTGACGGCGGCGTCGGACCACCCGCTGCGCGTGGCCGTCGACGGCCGGTCCGCGGCCGGCAAGACCACACTGGCGAACGCGCTCGCCGGCGAGCTGCGCAACCGCACCGCGCGGATGGTCATCCGGGCCGAGCTCGACTATTTCATGAGGATGGTCGAAGACCGGGACGCCTACCCGTACGACTCGCCGGAGAACTACTACCTCGACACCTGGGACTACCCGGCGATCCGCGCACAGCTGTTGATCCCGCTGGGGCCCACCGGCGGCCGGCGCTACCGGGCCAATCCGCGAGACCCGGAGGAGACCGCGCCGGACGACGCGATCTTGCTGGCCGACGGCGTCTTCCTCCAGCGGCCGGAGCTGGACGAGCACTGGGACTTGCGGATCTACCTCGACGTCGAGCTCGACGAGTCGTTGCGCCGCGGCGTCGACCGGGACCGGCACTGGATAGGCTCGGCGGCTGAAGCCGAGCGCCGCTACCGCACCAAGTACCTGCCCGGCGAGGAGCGTTACCTGGCTGAGGTGCGGCCTCGCGACCGCGCCCAGATCGTGGTGGACGCGATGGATCCGGCCCGGCCGCGGATCGTCCGCTAGGGGCTCCAGCCGGCCTGGAGCTCCGTCGTCATCGGTAGAGTTGGCGTCCGTGACCGACTCTTCCCGCACCGGATCGGCGCTGCCCGCCGTGCGCGACGTCGTCGACGCCCTCGATTTGCGCTATCCCCGAAGCTGGGCCGAACAGTGGGACCGGGTCGGCCTCGTCCTCGGTGACTTCGACAGCACGGTCGAGAAGGTGCTGTGCGTCGTCGACTGCATACCCGAGACGGTCGATCAGGCCCTCGCGGTCGGGGCGGACCTGATCGTGGCGCACCATCCGCTGTTGCTGAACCCGGTGTCGTCCATCGCGCCGGACACGTACAAGGGCCGCATCATCCATCGGCTGATCCGCGCGGACGTCGCGTTGTACGCGGCTCACACCAACGCCGACATCGCCAACCCGGGCGTCTCGGACGCGCTGGCCGCCCGCCTCGACCTGGTGAATCTGCGGCCGCTGGTGCCGGCCGAAGGCGCGGGCGAGGGCGGCGGTCGCGGGATCGGCCGGATCGGCGAGCTTGCCGCGCCCATGGTGCTCGACGAGTTCGTCGGATTCTGCGCCCGGAACCTGCCGCCCACGTCCGGCGGGGTACGCGCGGCCGGCGACCCGGAGCGCATGGTCCGGACCGTGGCGGTGTGCGGCGGCGCCGGCGACCAGTTCCTGGCCAACGCCACCGCCGCCGGAGTGGACGCCTACGTCTGCGCCGACTTGAGGCACCATCCCGCCAGCGAACACGTCGCGGCCGGCGGCCCGGCGCTGATCGACGTCGCCCACTGGGCGAGCGAGCGCCCGTGGCTCGATGACGTCGCCGAATGGCTGCGCGGGCAGTTCCCGATCGAGGCGATCGTCTCCGATCTCGACACGGATCCCTGGACCGTGCACGCCGTCAGCCCCTTGAAGGAGCTATTGAAGTGAAGGCCTCCCCGGAAGCTCAGCGCCGCCTGCTCGACCTGCAGGCGATCGAAACCGCCTTGGCTCAGCTGGCACACCGCCGCAAGACGCTGCCCGAGCTGGCGCAGACCGGCGCCATCGCACGGGAGCTCTCCGCGCTGGAGGACGAGCGGGTGCGCGCTCAGGTCGCGGTCGACGACCTGGACCGCGACATCTCCCGCTTCGAGAAGGACATCGACCAGGTCCGGACTCGCAAGGACCGGGACCAGTCCCGGCTCGACGCGGGCGGCGCGCTGCGCGAGATCGAGGGCCTGCAGCACGAGCTGGCCACGCTCAACCGGCGGCAGTCCGAACTCGAGGATGCCGAGTTGGAGCTGATGGAGCAGCGGGAGACCGCGGAGCAGGCGCTGAACGCCGTGAAGAAGCAGCTCGACGAGGCGGGGGAGCGGCGCGCGGCGGCCGAGCGGCGCCGTGACGACGCGTACGAGGAGATCGCCAAGGCGCAGGAGTTCCGGTCGAGCGCGCGTGCGCCGCTTGCCGCCGACCTGCCGGCCGACCTGCTCGCCTTGTACGACAAGATCCGTGCCGAGACCGGGCTGGGGGCGGCACTGGTGCAGGCCGGCCGCTGCGGCGGCTGCCGGATCGAGCTCTACGGCGCCGACCTCGCCCGGGTCAGGTCTGCCCCCGCCGACGAGGTCGTGCGCTGCGAGGAGTGCCGCCGCATCATGGTCCGCACGGCGGAAAGCGGACTGTGAACGCGCCCCTCAAGGTCATCGTCGAAGCCGACGGCGGGTCGCGCGGAAACCCCGGACCCGCCGGGTACGGTGCGGCGGTCCGCGAGGCAGCCACCGGGGAGATCCTGCTGGAGCGGTACGCGTCGCTGGGCATCACCACGAACAACGTCGCCGAATACTCGGGCCTGATCGCCGGCCTGCGCGCCGCGCTCGAGCTCGGCGCAACCCAGGTCGACGTGCGGATGGACTCTCGCCTGGTGATCGAGCAGATGTCCGGCCGCTGGCAGATCAAGAACCCCGGCCTGCGCCCGCTCGCTGCCGAGGCGGCCACCCTGGTCGGCCGGTTCGCGGCCGTGACGTTCGAATGGGTCCCGCGCGAGCGGAACCGGGTGGCGGACGCCCTCGCGAACCGCGCGATGGACGAGGCCGCCGGCAAGCCGGTCCACGACCTCATCGAGCCGGAGCCGATTCCGGACCGGAATCCTGCCCCATCCTGGGCACCACTGTCGCTCGACAACGCCACCCGGATCATCCTGGTGCGGCACGGCGAGACCGCCCTGACCGCGCAGGGCCGTTACTCCGGTCGCGGCGACGTGCCGCTCTCCGACCAGGGCGAGGCGCAGGCGATGGCCGCGGCCGGGCGGGTGGCCGGCATCGCGCGCGACGTCGCGGCCGTCGTCACGTCGCCCCTGTCCCGATGTACGCGCACCGCCGAGCTCATCGCCGCCGAACTGGGCGGCGTCGACGTGACGGTCATGCCCGACCTGACCGAGTGCGATTTCGGCGAATGGGAGGGCTTGACGTTCGCCGAGGCACAAGAGCGCTGGCCGGACGCGATGGCGGCCTGGCTGGACTCGACCCGCGTGGCGCCGCCCGGCGGGGAGTCCTTCGAGGCGGTGGCCAAGCGGGCCCAGGCCGCGATGGGTACGGTGCTGCGCGCGTACCCGTCGGAGGTTGTCGTGGTGGTTTCGCATGTGTCGCCGATCAAGCTGATCCTGCGCGATGCGCTCGCCGCGAACGATGCCTTCCTGCACCGGCTGTACCTGGACGCGGCCGGCATCTCCACGATGGACCTCTGGCCCGACGGCGGCGTCGCCGTCCGCTCCGTGAACGAGACCGCCCACCTGCGATAGGCTCCGCCGCCGTGGCGTGGGACTGGATCAGCCCGGTCGGCAGCGGCCTCGTCGGCGTGGCCGGCGTGGCCTTCGGCTGGGCCACCGCGGTCGGCAGCCGGCGGCAGACCGCTGAGCTGGCACAAGAGGGCAACCGGCATGCCCAGGCACTGGCCGACACGGCCGGCGAGCAGGCCCGGCGGCTCGAGGAACTGCGGCACGAGCAGGCCGACCGGAACCGCCGGGAGCGCCGCCTCGAGGAGTCCTACCTGGAGATCGCGACCATCGTGATCCGGCTCAGCGCGGCCGCCCCGGAGGAGGGCGGGACCATGCCGGACGTTCCCGAGGAACTCGTCCGGGCGCGCGTACTCGTCGGCCTGTTCGCCCCAGCGCCCGTGCGGGAAGCCTTCGACAAGTGGCTGGACCGCTTCGACAAGCTGCGCTATGCCGTCGCCCGCCGCTCGGCGACCGACGAGACGACGCCCGAAAGCACCCGCGATCTGCACAGCCCGCGGGACATGTGGCGGCGGCAGGCGACCGACGCCCGCCTCAAAGAGATCGACGCACGCGAACGCCTGTTGCAGGCCATGTCCCGGCATCTCGATCAGTCGTGATGCGCGTCCCTTTTGCGCCTTGACCGGCGCCGGCCGGGCGTTTAGCTTCCTCGATTAGGAAACTTTCTTCACTGTTCCTTCTCGATTGCTTACGTCGCCCGTTGGAGGGCTCATGCGCGGATTCTCCCGCCGTTTCATCGCCGTCGCGGCCACACTGCTGGTGACCGTGACCGCTGCGCCCGCGGCAGCGCAGGCACACCAGAGCCGCAAGCCGTACGTCAAGGTCGCGTACTTCACGCAGTGGGGCATCTACGGCCGCGGCTTCCAGCTCAGCAAGGTCCAGAGCTCCGGGGCCGCCGCCCGCCTCACCCACGTCAACTATGCGTTCGGTCCGGTCACCGCGGACGGCGTCTGCGCGTCCGCCGACTCCTGGGCGGACTGGGGCGTGCATTTCCCGGCCGACCTCAGCGTCGACGGCGTCGGCGACGTGGACGGCCAGCCGCTGGCCGGCAACCTCAACCAGCTCGCCGAGCTCAAGCAGGCCAACCCCAACCTGCGCGTACTCATCTCGCTGGGCGGCTGGACGGGTTCGGCGCACTTCTCCGACGCGGCACTGACCGACGCGTCCCGCAAGAAGCTGGTCAGCTCCTGCGTCGACCTGTGGCTCAAGGGCAACCTGCCCGGCCTGGCCGCGGGCGTCGCGGCCGGCATCTTCGACGGCGTCGACCTCGACTGGGAGTGGCCGGGCTCGGAGGGCAACGCCGGCAACGTCATCCGCCCCGAGGACAAGCACAACTTCACGCTGCTGGCCGCGGAGTTCCGCCGGCAGCTGAACGCGCTCGGCCGGCAGACCGGCAAGCACTACGACCTGACCGCTTTCCTGCCGGCCGCGCCGGCGAAGATGGACGCCGGCTTCGAGGCCAGCAAGATCTTCAAATACCTCGACTTCGGTACGGTGCAGGGCTACGACTTCCACGGCTCGTGGGAGCTGCGGACCAACCAGCAGTCGGCGCTACGGGTGCCGGCGGGCGCGCCGGACAACCCCGACTTCTCCATCGAGAACGCCATCAACGCGTGGATCTCGCGTGGTGCGCCACGCGGTGATCTGGTCGTTGGCATCCCCTACTACGGCCAGGGGTGGACCGGCGTGACCGGCGGCGGTAACGGCCTGTTCCAGAAGGCCGGCGGCGCGGCGCCCGGCACGTTCGCGGCCGGCACCGAGGACTTCAAGGTGCTCGAGACGCTGCCGGCCAAGGGCTACCGGCTGTACCGCGACGTACACGCCGGCCACTCGTGGCTGTTCAACGGCGACACGTTCTGGACGTACGACGACCCCGCGCAGATCCTGCAGAAGACGGCGTACATCCGCGCCGCCGGGCTGGGCGGCGCGATGATGTGGTCGCTGGACGGTGACGACGCCGACGCGTCGCTGACCCGGGCGGTTTCGGCCGGCCTATGGTCACCCTGGCGTTACTAGATCGTTTCTCTCGGGGGTGGGGCGCCGCTTGGCGCACCACCCCCGCCGTTCGGCGCACGATGATCGATCTCTCTTCGACCTCGTCGATAGCGTCAGAGGTGGTTGACCGTCACCGCGGTCACTTCTCGTCAGCGCTGAAGATGAGGAGGTACGGCCCATGGCCGAGCCCACTGAGCCAGCTAAAGCTGCCGACGTGGCACCCGCAGCGCGAAGCGATCGCAGCCCATGGAACTGGCTGCTGCTGATCCCGATCGTGATCCCGTTGCTGACCCCGATATACAACCAGGTCGCGCCGCGGCTGTGGGGCTTCCCGAAGTTCTATTGGCTGCAGTTGCTGTTCATCGTCGTCGGCGTGGCGACGACCACCCTCGTGTACCAGATGACGAAGCGTCCCACGCCGGCGACGCCTCCGGCGCCCCCGGCTTCACGTGCGGCGGTGAGCTCGGATGAGTGAGCACATCACCGAAATCGTCATCTTCACCGTCCTGTTCCTGCTGGTCAGCGGGATGGGCT
>JBKOWB010000348.1:0-5251 GCA_046724195.1 Actinomycetota bacterium | reverse complement strand
CCGCGAGCGGGCCGCCGACGTCCTCGAGCGGATGGATCCCGACGACGCCGCCGACCTGCTGGCCGAGCTCCCCCAGACGGAACAGCAGGTGCTGCTCGACCTGATGGAGCCCGACGAAGCGGACCCGGTGCGCCAGCTGATGAAATACCGCCCCGGCACGGCAGGCAGCGTGATGACGTCCGAGCCGGTGCTGCTTACTCCGGACACGACGGTCGCCGAGGCGCTCGCCCGCATCCGCGAGCCGGAGCTGTCGCCGGTCGTCGCCGCCCAGGTGTTCGTGGCCCGCGCGCCGTCGGCCACACCGAGCGGCAAATACCTTGGCATGGTCCATTTCCAGCGCCTGCTCCGCGAACCGCCGGCCACCATCCTGGGCGGCATCGTCGACAACGGCATCGAACCGCTGCGCCCGGAGACCGGCCTGGCCGAGGTCACCCGGCAGATGGCGACGTACGACCTCGTCGCCATGCCGGTCGTGGACGACGCGTACCGGCTGGTCGGGGCGGTCACGGTCGATGACGTGCTCGACCACTCGCTGCCCCGCGACTGGCGCGACCGCGACGTAGAGCCGGCCGAGGACCTGGCCGCGCAGATCGCCGCCGCCACCGCACACGACGCCGCGATGCAGGGCAACGGCGTACGGCCGGCCGAGCCGCCGGGCTGGGACCGATGACGGAGCCGCGCCGCGAGCGCCGCGATCGCCTGGACCAGCCGGTCGAGCCGGGTCGAGTCCGCCTGCCTCGCTACGACCCCGAGGCTTTCGGCCGGTGGTCCGAGAGCATCGCGCGAACCATGGGTACGGCCAAGTTCATCGTCTACATGACGGTGTTCATCGGCGCCTGGTTCGCGTGGAACACGCTGGCGCCCAAGGGATTGCGCTTCGACCCGTACACCTTCACGTTCTTGACCTTGATTTTGTCCTTGCAGGCCTCCTACGCCGCGCCGCTCATCCTGCTCGCGCAGAACCGGCAGGCGGACCGGGACCGGCTCGCGTTGGAGGAGGACCGGCGGCGCGCGGCCATGCAGAAGGCCGACACCGAATACCTGGCCCGGGAGATCGCCTCGCTGCGCATCGCGGTCGGCGAGGTGGCCACCCGCGACTTCGTACGTTCCGAGCTGGTCCGGCTGGCCGACGAGTTGGACGAGGCCGCGGCCCGCCGGCAGAAACTCGAGCGCAAGGAGTGGGAAGAGGAGCGGACCTGACCGCGAAGTAGCATCGACGCCATGGCAGCGCCTGTTCACCCCACCGGCACCATCGAGGACGCCATCCAGGCCGCCCTCGCCACCGTCGACGACCCCGAGATCCGCCGGCCGATCACCGAGCTGGGCATGGTCAAGGGGTTCACCGTCGGTGACGGCCGAGTCACCGTCGAGCTGCTGCTCACCGTGTCCGGCTGCCCGCTGCGGGACAAGCTCAATGCCGACATCACGGCGGCCCTCACCAGGATCCCCGGCATCACGGCCGTGGACATCGACTTCGGTGTGATGACCGACGAGCAACGCAAGGCGCTGCAGGCCAGCCTGCGGGGCGGGGGCGCGGCCGCGGAGCCCGTCATTCCCTTCGCCCAGCCCGGCTCCCGGACCAGGGTGTACGCGGTTGCCAGCGGCAAGGGCGGCGTCGGCAAGTCGAGCGTGACCGTGAACCTGGCCGCGGCGCTCGCCAAGCGCGGTCTGTCGGTCGGCGTGGTCGACGCGGACATCTACGGCCATTCGGTCCCGCGGATGCTGGGCGTCGAAGGTCGGCCGACCCGCGTCGAGGACATGATCATGCCGCCCCAGTCACACGGCGTGAAGGTCATCTCGATCGGCATGTTCACCTCGGGCAACGCGGCAGTCGTCTGGCGCGGCCCGATGCTGCACCGGGCGCTGCAGCAGTTCCTGGCGGACGTCTACTGGGGCGAGCTCGACGTGCTCTTGCTCGACCTGCCGCCCGGTACCGGCGACGTGGCGATCTCCCTCGCGCAGCTGCTGCCGAACGCGGAGATCCTGGTCGTGACAACGCCGCAGGCCGCGGCCGCCGAGGTGGCCGAGAGGGCCGGTGCGATCGCGCTGCAGACCCACCAGCGGCTGGTCGGCGTGGTGGAGAACATGTCGTGGCTCGAGCTGCCGGACGGCACGCGCATGGAGGTGTTCGGCGCGGGCGGGGGCGAGACCGTCGCGGAGTCGCTGACCCGGGCGGTCGGGGCATCGGTGCCGCTGCTGGGCCAGATTCCGCTGGACACCCGGGTCCGCGAGGCCGGCGACGCCGGTGACCCGGTCGTACTGACCGATCCGTCGTCGCCCGCCGCTCAGGCCATGGAGGCGGTCGCGGCCCGGCTGGCTATCCGGCGCGAGTCCCTGGTCGGCAAGCCCCTCGGCCTGACGGTCAGCACAAGGCGATAGGCCCGCTCGAGCCGCCGAGCTAAGCGAGGCTAGCCAGCACCGCGAGCGCCGCCGGTGAGATGCCGCACAAAGCGGAGGGAGCGCAGCGACCGCAGCGACTGCGGCATCTCAGCGGGTCTAAGGCGCGAGCCGCCGAGCGAAGCGAGGCCAGCCAGCTCAGTTAGGTTGCGTCCAGATCGAACGTGTGCGGCCGCTTTTCCACGACCGCGCCGTTCGAGGCGACGTCGGTGCGCCGGGATTTCAGGTCCGCGGCCGCGGCGACGTCGTCGAGGTCCGACTTCACGCCGTTGAGGTCTGCCTTGACGTCGTCGAAGAGGCCCTGCAGCGGCTTGCGGATCGCCGCCTCGTCCTCCTCGCTGAGCAGATGCTTGCGGATGAAGGCCTTCGGATGCAGATCCTGCAGCTGGATGTCGGTGCCGAGCTCGCGACTCAGGTCGGAGGTGGCGTTCTGGGCCATCGCGCGCAGGCCACGGAGCATGCGCAGCCCGTCGCCGATCACCTTCGGCAGCCTCTCCCCGAAGATCAACAAGGCGAGCAAGAGCAGCGCGCCGATCTCCCACCAGTTCAGGTTCTCGAACACGCGGCGGCCTCCCTAACGTCCCGCAGGCAAGCGTACGCACGCTTTCTGAGAACCCACTACTTGGCGTCGGCCGCCAACGTCACGGACGCGGTGGCCGTCTTGGTACCGCGCCGGTACTCGACCGACACGACCGAGCCCGGCGCGTACTTGCGGACCAGCGCGATCAGGTCGGTGCCGTCCTCCAGCACGTGACCGTTCAGCTTGGTGACGACATCGCCCGCCTTGAGCCCGGCGATGGCCGCCGGGCCGCCGGCGTCGACCGCCTTCAGGCGGGCACCGCTAGTGGTCGTGCCGGTACCGCCGGAGGCCACCTCGGCGCCGATCACCGTACGCCGGGCCTTGCCGGTGTCGATGATGTCCTCAGCCACCCGCTGCGCCTGGTTGATCGGGATCGCGAATGCCAAGCCGATGTTGCCGGCCTCGGTATCGGTTGCACCGATTGATCGGATCACCGAGTTGACGCCGATCACCTTGCCGCTCGCGTCGACCAGCGGGCCGCCGGAGTTGCCCTGGTTGACGGCGGCATCGGTCTGGATCGCCGCGTAGTAGCGGACCGTGCCGCCCGGGTCGCCGGCCTGGATGGTCCGGTCCAGCGCGCTGACAATGCCCGCGGTGACCGTGTTGACCAGCGCCAACGGGGATCCGAACGCAAGCACCGGATCCCCGACCGCGATCGTGTCCGAGTTGCCGAGCTGGACCGGCGTCAGATTGCGCTTGACGACCTTGATCACGGCGATATCCGACTCGGGGTCGCGGCCGACGACCCTTGCCGGTGTGGTCGAGCCATCGCTGAACGACACCGACATGGCGCCGCTGGCGCCCTCGACAACGTGGTCGTTGGTGATGATGTAACCGTCCTGGGACACCACGAAACCAGAGCCGATCGCGTTGGTGACATGCACGGTCACCACGCTCGGCATGACGGCCTTCGCCACCCCGGCCATCGAGTCGGGAGCGCGGTTGGCGGCGGCGGGGGGTGTCGCGGATGGGGCGCCGAGTGTCCTGCCGGCGCCGGTGTCTACACCGCCGCGGATCGCGAAGAGGAAGCCGAGCGTGCCGCCGAGTCCACCGGCCAGCAGTGCCGTGACCAGGCAGATCACCAGGATGGGGCCGAGTCCGCGGCGCGGGGCGTCGGGGTCGACGACGGGTTCGGGCTTGGGGCCGGTGCTCTCCGGCGCGGTCGGCACGACGACGGCAGACGGCGCGTACGGATCCCGCCACGGGTCCGCCAACGCATCGGACCACCAGGGCGAACCGGTCGACGCCGGGTGTCCCGGGGTCGACGGCGGCGGTGGGGGCTGGCGCCAGTTCCAGCCGTCGGTCACGTCGGTGCCTCCACTCGTCCCCGGGAGCAGCCCTTCTCCACCTCCAGAATGACACGGATCGGTGGCAGTAATCCGTCCCGGTGCGCGCCGAGGCAGCCTCGCTCTACTCTCTTACCCGATGTGCACCGGTGCGGTACCGCGCATCCCGCTTCGCCGTCGGATTCGGCGTTCGCCCGACGGAGGTCGTCATCGTCACCGCAGCCCGCTCGCTCGGCACTCCGACGGCCCAGTCGCTGGCGTTCGCCGAGACGTACGCCGCCGAGGACATCGTCCTGCAGACCGCCCGCAACCTCGCCCACGAGCTGGGCCTCACGGCCGTCACCCCGGGCGCCGGGGCGGTGTTGCGGCTACTCGCGGCCGCGGGCAGCGCAAAGGCCGTCGTCGAGATCGGCACCGGTACGGGGGTGAGCGGCGTGTGGCTGCTCCGCGGGATGCGGGCCGACGGGGTGCTCACCACGATCGACGTGGAGCACGAGCACCAGCGGATAGCCCGCCGCATCTTCGTGGAGGCGGGCTTCGCGGCGTCGCGTACCCGGATCATCACGGGCCGCGCGTTGGATGTCCTTCCACGGCTCGCCGACGGGGTCTACGACCTGGTCTTCGTCGACGCGGACGCGGCCGAGTTCGGGGCCTGCGCCGACGCCGCGCTGCGCCTACTCCGCCCCGGCGGCGCGCTGATCGTGAACGGGGCGCTCGCTGGCGGCCGGGTCAGCGACCCGGCCGCACGCGATGTCGATACGGTCACGATCCGCGAGACGGTCAAGGCGATCCGCGAGTCCGAGGCCTGGATCCCCGCGTTGATCCCGTCCGGCGCCGGCCTCCTGACCGCCGTCAAGCGCTGAAGTAACTGGTCAAGGCCTTTCTCGAGGACATGGAAAGCCCGCCGGTACGGCGGTGCCGTGCCGGCGGGCCTGCGTGAAACGTCAGCCGGCGATCGACTTCAACGCGTCACCAAGCGCGTTGGCCT